>JAGCZE010000096.1 GCA_017960415.1 Lachnospiraceae bacterium | reverse complement strand
AGCTTTCCGAAAAAATGCTTTTAGGGGGAGTCCCTGGTTATGCACGGTCTGTGAAGCGGTAACCGGAATCTAATAAGGACCATTAATAATATGACAGACAGAAAAATTTATTTTGACAACGCCGCGACCTCATTTCCGAAGCCTGAGGGCGTTACGGCAGCGATGTGTGAATATATGGAAAATGTCGGCTGCAACATCAACCGCGGAAGCTATGCCGGAGCATATACGGCGGCCGGGACGGTCTTTGATGCCAGAAGCCGGTTAAAGGCTCTGTTCGGAGCCGAAGACGAGAAGAATATCATCTTTACCCCGTCGGATACTTACAGCCTGAATATGCTGATCAAAGGCATTGTACGGCAAAACGACCATATCGCGGTCAGCTCGATGGAGCATAACGCCGTGATGCGCCCGGTCGAGGCCCTGGCCGCGGAAGGAAAGATTACTTACGATGTGATCGCCTGTGATCCCGACGGGAGCATGGATGCCGCAAAAATACTTGAAAAACTCGAAGAGATCCTGAATGAGGCTGCCCGGGAAGGCAGGCGGTTCAGGGCGGTCGCACTTATTCACGGATCAAATATATGCGGCAGCGTGCTTCCGATAGAGGCGGCAGGCAGATTCTGCAGGGAGCATGATATGTTCCTGATCGTTGATTGTGCACAGACTGCGGGATATCTTGATATTGATATGAAACGCATGAATATTGACGGACTGAGCTTTTCCGGGCATAAGGGGCTGCTTGGCCCGCAGGGGACGGGAGGCTTTGCGGTTTCCGACCGGATGGCGGCGGAACTTGAGACTGTGATAGAAGGCGGAACGGGAAGCTTCTCACATCTGCTTACGATGCCGGAGGAACTGCCTGACAGGTTTGAGGCCGGTACGATGAATATTCCGGGGATCTACGGGCTTTATGCGGGGCTTAAGTTTCTTGAGGAAACCGGGATCGATGTGATACGCCGGCATGAGCAGGCGGTAACGGAGCGCTTCTTGGAGAAGGTGAGAGATATTCCGGGAGTAAGGATTGCGGGATATAAAAAATCAAATCTGTCCGGTTCGACCGTGCCTCAGGAGTTGAACAGCTCGCTTTCCGGTACTGCCGGGAGTGCGCATGTTTCCCTCCCTGTCGTTTCACTTTGGTGCGACAATATCGATCCGGCGGAGCTTGCCTACAGGCTTGAATCGGAATACGGAATTTGGACGCGTGTGGGGCTGCACTGCGCACCCATGGCGCATAAGACATTGGGAACATTTCCGAAGGGAACGGTAAGGTTCTCCTTCGGGTATTACAATACATTGGAGGAAGCGGAATATGGAGCTGAAGCAATTAGAAGCATTTGTGAGCGTGGCTGAAACGGGGAGCTTCTCCGCTGCGGCCAGAAGGATGTATCTGACGCAACCCACAGTCAGCACACATATCGCGACCCTCGAAAAAGAATTGAATATCAGATTGTTTCAACGCACGACCAAGACCCTGAGCCTCACGGAAGACGGCAGAAAGCTGTTCCGGATGGCCTCAAGGATGCTCGAAATCAAATCTGCGATGCTGGAATACAGCAATGAAGCGGGTGAAAATACGATCTGCGTCGGCGCATCCACGATCCCTTCGGGATATCTGCTCCCTTCCGTCAATGAGCAGTTCATAAAGAAGCACAAGGGATGCCGCATAGTCATGAAATACGGCAACAGCCGCGAGATCGAGGAGATGGTGTGCGACGGAACCGTATCCTTCGGCGTGATCGGCAAGAAAAGCGAGCGAACGGAGCTCATTTCGCAGCATCTGTGCAATGATGAACTTGTTATCGCTACACCCGCCGGACCAAGGTTTGAAAAACTGATCCGCTCAAAGGGCTCAAGAGAGAAGATACTGACAGGATTGCTGAAGAATCCGGTGATCCTGCGGGAGGACGGGTCCGGGACCAGATATGCGTCCGAGAAGCTTTTGGAAGAATCCGGAAGCGCCAATATCGTGATGCGCAGCAATGATCAGGAGGCTATCAAACAGATGGTATCCTGCGGGGCCGGAGTGTCGATAATGTCGGCTTATGCGGCAGCGGATATGGCAAGGAGCGGCAGGATACTGACATTTCCGATAGAAGACGAAGCCCCGAGAAGCTTCTACATAGTGCTTCGAAAGGACGTTCAGCTGAAGGCGGCTGAAAATGAATATATTGAGACGGCTCAAAGAATATATGATAAGGCTCGGACAATATGATACCTGTTTTCACCATATGAGGGAGGACGCCTGAACATTCAATTTATGCGTTGTGCGAGGTAAAAAATGGATCTGTTTGACTATATGAAAGAGAAAAACCAGAAGAAGGAATCACCGCTTGCGTCGCGTATGAGGCCGCAGACTCTCGACGAAGTCGTTGGACAGGAGCACATTCTGGGAAAGGACAAGCTGCTGTACCGCGCGATCAAGGCCGACAGGCTCAGCTCGCTGATCTTCTACGGCCCGCCCGGAACCGGCAAAACAACTCTGGCCAAGGTCATAGCGGCCACCACCAGCTGTGAGTTCCGGCAGATCAATGCGACTTCGGCCGGAAAAAAGGACATGGAGGATGTGGTGGCAGAAGCCCAGAAGACTCTCGGAGGATACGGGCGGCGCACGATACTTTTTATTGATGAGATACACAGGTTCAACAAAGGGCAGCAGGATTATCTTCTTCCCTTTGTCGAGGACGGCACGATCATCCTGATAGGCGCAACTACCGAGAATCCTTATTTTGAGGTCAACGGAGCGCTCCTTTCGAGATCGGTGATCTTCGAACTGAAGCCTCTTTCAAGGGAAAATATCGCAGTACTGATCAGAAGGGCCCTCGAAAATGAAGAAAAAGGGCTCGGCAGCTATCATGCCGTCATTGACGACGATGCCCTTGAATTCCTTGCCGATGTGGCCAATGGGGACGCCCGGTCAGCGCTTAATGCGATAGAGCTTGGCGTGCTTACGACCGAAAGGTCGGATGACGGGCTCATCCACATTGACCTTTCAACGGCTTCGGAATGCATCCAGAAGCGTGTTGTGCGCTATGACAAGGACAGTGACAATCATTACGATACGATTTCGGCATTTATCAAGAGCATGCGCGGATCCGATCCCGATGCCGCGGTTTACTACCTTGCCAGGATGCTGTATGCGGGCGAGGATATCAAGTTCATTGCCCGAAGGATCGTGATATGCGCGGCAGAGGACGTATCAAATGCGGATCCGATGGCGCTCAATGTGGCAGTGTCTGCATTTCTGGCCTGCGAACGCATCGGAATGCCGGAGTCCCAGATTATCCTTGCTCAGGCTGCTTCTTACGTGGCCTGCGCTCCGAAATCGAACTCTGCGGTCAATGCGATCTATGCGGCCATGGCGGATGTCGGCAGCAGGAAAACGCCTCCCGTACCCCCCCACCTTATGGATGCCCATTACAAGGGGGCGGCCAAGCTCGGACACGGGATCGGGTATAAGTATTCGCATGATTTCAAGAATCATTACTGCAAACAGCAGTATCTGCCCGATGAGCTGGTTGGGACGAAGTTCTACGAGCTCAGCGATATCGGATATGAGGCCAAACTGAAGGAATATATGGAAAAGATCAGGAGGGAAGCGGAAGATGAATAAATTTAGCAAGGTTAGGCGTATAGCGGCTCTGATCGGAGTGATTTTGCTGTTGGGAATATATGTAGTCGCATTTATTGCCGCTATTGGCAAATGGGAGAATGCTCACGCTGTATTTATGACCGCGGTATGGCTGTCCATCGCGGTTCCGGCAGTTATTTACATCATGCTGATATTATACAGGATATCCCGGAAGAGGAAGGATGAAAAGAAAGACTGAACAATAAAAGCCCGATCTTTTCACAAGCAAGAGCAGTATAAAAAAGAATAATGAAATAGTGTGAGTTTGAAATCAAATCAAGCATGGAAAGCCTGATTTGAAAATAAAAAACGCGGGGAAAAGCTCCCCGCGTACCACGCGTCTTAAGTCAGGTGTCCTTCTGCTTGTAGATCAGATACTTGACATAATTGCGTGCTTCCTCAGCACTCTCCGAATTAAGCTGTTGATACAGACTGAAGAAATCGACAATATCCTTGTCAAGGACTTCACCCACAACAGGGAGGTATGAGTCCGACATGCCGAGCAGATAATCACACGAAACGTCAAAATATTTTGAAAGAGCAATAAGCTTGTCAAAAGAAGGCTCGTTTCTCTTGGATTCGTAATTGGAAATCGCGGTAGGCTTAAGTCCCAATATCTCGGCTAATTCACTCTGAGTCAGCTTATTTTTCTGGCGAAGCTGTTTTAATCGAACATTAAAATTCATAATAAATGCCTCCTTTCATTATAATGAATTATACATCACGTTATGACAAGTTGTCAATGATATTTCTGAAAATTATGATTTTTTTTAGGTTTCTGTTCACGGATTGCAACCATGCGGGGAGGGCAGAATCTGTATCAAACTTGAACATGACAGGCGAATGTGTTAGGATAGGTTTGTAACGGGAAACAGACAGAAAATAACACCGGTAAAGGGTTGAACATTATGAAGAATTCCGAGCTGGAGCAGTATTGCCGCACGATGCTTGATGATGCCCGCGAGGCGATATTCATTTTCGATGAAGACGGTTGGGTGGTCTATGCCAACAAAGCGGCTTACGTCGAAACAAAATACATGGATCTGAGCAAGGTCAGTTTTTTCGACATATATCCGATGGCAGTCCCGGAGAACGGGTCGGGCGAAGAATGGAAGAGTCTGACGGATAAAGAGACATTTGCCTACAGGGAGAACAAATCGTGCTACCCCGTGAAGCTTTCGTGCAGCAGGATACCGGATTCACCCTATATAGCCGGTTATGCGGTCAATGACTCGGAGCGCGTGCTTGCGGTGGAAAACCATAACAAAGCCATGGAAGATGTGGAAGCGGCCACCAAGATGAAGAACGAGTTTACGGCCAATATCACCCATGAGCTCAGGACACCCATTAACGGGATCAAGGGAATGGCAGAAGGACTTGAAGCCACTCAGCTCTCCCCGGAGCAGGAAGAGGCAGTCGGCGTGATCCTGCATTGCTGTGAAAATATGAGCAAGATCATTAACGACCTGCTTGATTTTTCGAAGATCGTTGCCGGCAAGCTCGAGCTTGAAGAAAGGGAATTTTCCCTTGACAAATTTCTGAAGGATACATTGGCGATACATGTTGCGAAGATCAATGAAAAGGGGCTGAAGCTGATCGTCAATGTCAGCGGTCCGGTACCGGAAAAGGTTGTGGGCGATGAGCTCAGACTCGGACAGATACTCAACAACCTGCTCTCGAATGCAACAAAATTCACGAGCTCCGGCCATATCGGCATTGAACTTTCGGCCAACCGATCCTACGGAAAAGGCGAGGTTGAACTGTTCTTCATGGT
>JAGCZE010000095.1 GCA_017960415.1 Lachnospiraceae bacterium | reverse complement strand
ATAAAAGTATAAATGATGTCAGACCACTACTTCGAAACAGTCATCCGGGTAATAATAAACATTTTCCGAAAGGATATCCATTTCCGAAAGAACCGAAGAGTTCACTTCCTTCACCATATTGTCGAGCATTTCCCTGTTGAATTCAGTGCTTTCTGGCAATATGAGCACCTCATGTACCGAACTCGGAATGATATAGAAACCTTTGCCCAAGCGCCTTCTGATCCTTTCGAGCAGGCCGTCGTAAATAATGCAGTATCCACCGTCAACCCCGTCCCTGTTGGTCAGAACGAACAGCGAAGGCATCCGGTCATTTCCGTCACTTTCAGTGTTACTCTCATCCTTCCAGTCATTTTCGAACAGATCTACAATGGCTGCATCATCAAGCTTGTGACTTAAAAGCAGCTTGATGTTATGTTCCGCCAGCTCGAAAATCTTCGGAGGAAAAAGCCTCACCGTGTTATCCGCAGCGATCTTAAAGAGCGTTTCGGCATCGGTTTCCCACTTCTGCATGAGGGTATTATCGATCCTGATCGAAGCTATACCTTCACCGCCGCGTTCGATCAAACATGCAAAGATCAGTTCAAGATTGTTGATCTTCACGTGCGGCAGCTGTTCTAAGAGCATCCTGTTTCTATCGCCGCTGATAAGCTTGAAGAAAATACGGTCACGAAAAAACTCGAGACTGCAGTCCCCGAATCTCTCCATATCGAAACGGTTCCTGTTCTCATTATAGACATTCAATATTTCTTCGCAGATATCCTCGGTGCTTCTACCCTCAATATAGCTTTGATAATATGAATTCAGAAAAATGTTCGGAACAACTTCTTCTCCCTGTTCCCTGATAACTATGGTGTCCAGTTCTACAGAATTGTTTTTCAGAGCCTTCCCCCGCTTGACTTCATATTCGGGAGGAAGGATTGACCTGATGCGTTTCTCGACTGCCGTAAGAAACAGTCTGTACATCATTTTTTCATCCTGTGCATTCATGTTTTTCTCCTGTCTTAAGCATTCGAAAAAGCACCGGATGATCCCGTAGCAAGAATTGTAGCACAAAAAGTGCTCCGGTTCAATAATTATTTTGCATAGCCTTAAGATAACATTAGTATCTCAGCACTATTTACCGCTATGATGCTTCAGTTAATATATCATCTAAACTCAATATTGCTCAGCACTATCATGACCTGGGATGGCAGATAAAATATCCAGATCAGATACGGTGCAGCCGCAGCCAGCGCAATAAAGACAGCCGAATCTATTATCACATAATCGCCGAGGCTAAAAAGAAGGACATTCAGATCGCACAGCATAAACAGGATCATACCCGCAAGAAACAGGCCGCGGCGTCTGAACAGGCACGGATTTTGCTCCTTTCTGCGGACTGTATCAACTGCCAGATGCAGGATATTTCCGAAGAAAGAAATTGCGTAGAACAAAACGACTGCCAGCAGCAGCTTCTCCTTGGGAAACATATCCGTCAAAGCACAAAAACAAGCTGCCGTAAGAATTCCCCTTACTGCAAGGACAACCGCGGTCTTCCGGGTACATCCGCCCATGATGACCGCCAGATAAATAGTCTGGACCACGCAAAACGAAATGACCCCAGGCCTTATATCGTCCACAAATAAAAGGAACCAATCGGAAACCGCCGTAAAACACATTGCCGCAGCAGCAAGAACGGCGGCGAACAGTGTGTTTGAGGCCGTATTTTCGACTCCGGCACCATAATACGTTCGCTCGATATTTGGGGTGTGTGCTGATCTTACAGTCCCCACTGCGTTGGCCAATACCATCCCCATGCACAGAATGATCGACAGATATTTCAGGATCGCAACCGTCATGCCATATCCGTCCGAAAAATCAAGTATCACGAATATGATAAACAACGCTGCCTCAACAATAATAAATGCAAAAATCAGTTTTCTGTTCATAAAAAAATTATCTTGACATTTGAGATCAAAAGTAACATAATATCAATGTTTGATTGCTACGGCAATTGTTCGAGGTGTGGCTCAGTTTGGTAGAGCGCTACGTTCGGGACGTAGAGGTCGCGTGTTCGAATCACGTCACCTCGATGCATTTTTAAACCGCAAATACAGTGTTTATCTGTATTTGCGGTTTTCCTGTTTTAAAATTCTTCCTTGATCAGACCTTCAATGTTCTCATCTTCCGGAAGGTTTTTCTTATATCTTTCGTACATTTCAAGCAGCGCTCCTGCTGTAGGAGATACGTCGAATTCGGGATGATCACCCTTACACCCGTCATTGATATACTGTTTTACCTTTTCGTAATTACGCTCTATTCTTTCAAGATTGCGCGCAAGAACGGTATCAATATCCATATTTCTGTAAACAAGATACTTTTGATACTCTGCTTCTCCCGCAACAAGCCGGTCAACCGCATCAAAAAACGCTTTTCTGTTGGCAAGATTGGTTGCATCATATACAACATCTTTCCCTTCTTTCAGGGCTTTCGCGATCATTCTCTGTGCCAGTTCGGACATAAAAGGCCCATCGATGAAGGGGTTCTTTCCGACAAAATAGTAGTTGTAAAATGATTCATATTCCGGAAAATGTCTGTCAAACTCTTCCCTTGTCAGAAAACCGGAATCGCAGTTGACATCTCCGAAGAGTTCTTTTCTCAGGCCCTCGATACTGACAACTACACAACCCTCTTTACGGTACTTTTCGGAAAGTACCGATTTGCCGCACGCGGGTAACCCGCAAAGCATGATCAATCTCTGCATATTGCTGACCTCCTCCTGCCATATATCATATTACTGATTTTCTTTATTGCAAAACAATGTTGCAGATCACTTCATCTTTGTTCTGCTTGCATGCAATATTACCGATCCTCGTTTTTTACAAAACAACCGGTTCCTTCCTTCACTTTATTGAGGAAATCCTCAAGGGATAAGGGCTTCGAGTAATAATAGCCCTGAAGGCTGTGAACCCCGTATTTCCGGATAATGTCACGCATTCCCGTTGTTTCTATACCCTCAACACATACTTTGGCTCCGTAAGTACTGGCCATATCCGCAAAATTATTCAGAAGACTCTTTTCCCTTTCGTCCTGTTCAATGTTCTGAACAAAACTGCGGTCGATCTTTATCGTATCAAACGGCATGGTCTTTACCAGCCCAACAGATGAATAACCGGTACCGAAATCATCAAGCGCGATGCGGATACCTCCCGCCTTCAAAGCAACTATGACATTCTTCAGCAGCTCCATATCAAGCAGCCTGCATCGCTCCGTGATCTCGAGACACAGCTGTTCCTTCGGAAATCCGGTCTTAAGAACTGTATTCCATACGGTATCGACAAAATCCGCCTTTTCGATCTGTGCGTAGGAAAGATTAATGTTGATCACAAATTCCGGCACATGTTTCATCAATTCAAGCGTATCACGCAGTGCCGTTTCCAGTATCCATTCTCCGAGAAGCGGGAAAAGCGGATCCTTTTCAAGGAAAGGAATGAACAGGTCCGGAGGAACAATACCGTATTCTTCGCTCTTCCAGCGTAAAAGCGCTTCCGCGCCGAGCAGTGCTCCTGTATCGGCATCAACCACCGGCTGATAAACAATGTAAAAACCGTGAAAATCCTTGGCGATCGATGATCTGATCACATGGAGTCTCTCAAGATTCTTCCGGCTTTCATTTGTCAGTTCATTGCGTAACTTCACAAGATCCCCGTGTTTGTTCAGTTTTGATTCCTCGTAAGCCATGTTAAGGCAGGAATAAACCGTCTGATCATCCACATAAAAATCATTCAGGGAAAGCATTCCGGCGTTCAGTTCAAGCACAATATCCGCATTATCGATCCGGATCCCTTTGCGCAGGCTGGCCCGCAGCTCTTCATACATTTCCGCAAGCTTCTTTTCATCAAATGAAGTTGAAATGATCGCAAATCTCGATCCGTCCATGCGGTAGGTTCCAACCCTGCTGGCTACATGATCCATCAGATATCTGCCAAAATGCTGGAGGATCTTATTACCCACATGGTATCCGTATACCTCATTGATCTCCGCAAGCTTGCCGACTCCGGCCATACCGATACATACAGGTATCTTATTGCGAATGTACCCGTTCAGATCATCAAAGAATGCATACTGACTGCGCAATCCTGTCAGGGTATCAATGCGGCTTCTCTGGCTGTGGTTTCGTATCGCTCCGCCAAAATAATAGGGTTT
>JAGCZE010000094.1 GCA_017960415.1 Lachnospiraceae bacterium | reverse complement strand
ATCTATATTTACGATACGATCGCCGAAGCTTCGGGACTGGTCCACGAAGGCAGTCACAAATGGATCAACATCGCGGGCGGTTACTGCTTCTTTTACAACAGTGATGCTACAAGCGTATATGCTCATAAGCCCGGAAGCGGCCTGAGCTACTTTAATCCGCCTGTTTTATCGAAATAGAGATTTGAGGTCAGATAGATGGAAAAATGGTTCAGAAATAATTACAGGATATTTACTGTAGTTTTTCTTTTCATATTATTGGTAGGATGGACGATATTCCTTCAGAAGAACGAGGTCGGACCCGGCAGGATCGAGCCTTTGTCCGGGAACAACGAAAATGAAACGAGTGCTTCATTGACGCCCACGGCTTCAAAGGAAAGTCCGTCCGTTACGGCTGCGGAAAACGGGAAAGCTACCAGCGGACCGGATCCTACGGATACTTATGCGGAGCCGACACCGGTTGAATCGAAAGACAGTACGACGCCCACAGAGGCTGCGCCTGCTCCGACCGCAACACCCGCTCCGACTGCAACACCTACTCCGGTTCCCGCAACGCCCACTCCCGTACCCGCGACACCTACGCCTGCTGCGACTCCTACGCCTGTGGTTTATGCAAAATTCCCTTATGTTGTTACCGACATTGATTCCAGACTCAACATCAGAAGCGGACCCGGACAGGAATACAGCATTGTTGCAAAGTTTACGCCGAATTCATATGCAAGGATCATTGAGCGCGGCGAAGGATGGACCAAACTGAGTTCAGGCGGTTATGAAGGCTATTCGATCAATGATTATCTGCTGTTCGACAATGATGCGATAAACAAGCTCAGAGCGAAGGATGCGCTCTATGTCGAGGTAACCGGCGAAAGCATGAATATCAGGAAGGGAATGGGAACCGATACCGATATCCTCGGAAAAGCAGGTAAGGGCGACAGATTCCCGTATATTCCCGAGAGGTCTACAGAGGAATGGATCTGCATCAGCTATGAAGGCAATGACGCATATGCATCGGCGGATTATGTGACCGAGTCGTTTAATACGAATAAGGCTGTTGAACCTTAAGTCTGCGGGAGGTTTGTTAATTTGAGTTCTCAGTCAAAAAGCAACCGGAACATGGTCCTTCTTCTGATAGCTGTACTTAGTATACTTGTCCTGCTGGTATGTGTATTCTTTCTGATCAGTTATTCGGTTTCTTCATACAAGGAGTCGCTGCTGCATTCTTCACTGAAGGAGATGGTGGGTGAATCAGAGCTGGAGCTGACTACCGATCTTGAATCCGGAAAGGCGGTTACTTCCTCTCAGGCGGAGAATACCGGAAGGGTACTGAAGAAATATAAAACACTCTACGAGTTGAATAATGATGTTGTCGGCTGGCTGACCATCGACGGAACAAAGGTTGATTATCCGGTCATGCAGACGATCTACGACGAAGAATATTACCTGCACAGGAATTATTACCGTGAGGAAGCAAAAGAAGGGCTTCCTTTCATGGACAGCAGATGCATTATCAGCAAGCCGAGCACGAATCTGATCATTTTCGGTCATAATATGAAGAACGGCAGCATGTTTGCGGATCTGCTGAAATATGAATCAAAGGATTATTATAAGAATCATAAATATATCCGGTTCGATACCATTTACGAAGAAGGAATATATGAGATAATCGCCGTTTTCAGATCGAGGGTGATGTTTCAGGATGAGAAGACCTTCAGGTTCTATAATTTCATCGAAGCCGATTATGACGGTGAATTTTACGATTATTACGATACTATCAGGAAAATGTCTCTTTATGAGATCGATGCTGAGGCTATCGCAAGCGACTATCTGCTGACATTATGTACCTGTGAATATTCGGTAGAAGACGGGCGTTTTGTGATAGTGGCACGCAAGATCGCGGATAAGAATGAGATCGGAGGTAATCAATAATGAACAGAAAAAAACGTATCATCGCATTTCTGCTTACATGTATGCTCCTGCTGCCTTTAGCCGGAGGCAGGGCTATGGCCGAGGCCGCTACATCTGTAAGCATCAGCGAAGATGAATACAATCTGTATGCGGATGATGTTCCCGCCGAGATCGGCGATGATGTTTACTCAAAGTTTGTCAGCAATGTAAGCAATGTTGACGATTATTCGATGGTATTTGATTCCGATGCCGGTTATGAAAGCTTTACAGCCGCATTATCGAAGAACAGGATCGAATACAGTGAGGATTTTATCTGCTGCTTTAAGGCAACATTGTATGACTGGTCCGGTGAGGACGAGAAGGCGATCACGAGCCTGAAGGTTGAATCCTATTTCCCGCTCCCCACCGATGCACAGGAATATTCCGAAAACTGCATGTTTTACAAGCTTTCGGCCGGTACGTTAAGTCCTGTCGCTCCTCTTGAGCTGTATGATATCGATGATGTATTGTATGTGAAGCTGGCATTCAATTCGGCAACCGATTTTAATGCCGTATACGGCTTTGTTTACAGTGATCCGTCGGAGTTTGAAGAAGAAGACGAAGATGAAGACGAAGACGAGGATGAAGATGAGGACGAAGGAGAGGATGAGGATGATCCCACACCCACACCTTCACCCACACCCCGTCCTACGGCGGCTCCTACGAAAGCTCCCGATAAGGCTTCCGATGACAGTGCAACGGACTCGGATCCCACGCCTACTCCGAAATCCTCTGATACCAAGCCGAGCTCAAGCTCAAGCAGCGGTAAAAAAGACAATATTCCCAAAACAGGTGATGACTTCCCGTTGGGCGGGATCGTTGCCGCAGCGATCGGATCGGCGGCAGTTCTTTCAGGTGTGATTATTCTGCTGAAGAAAAAGAAATGAAAACGATCCGGTGTAGCATAAAATGAACAGAATTGAGCAAAAAAATGCGTTGACGTTTATGTCAGCGCATTTTATGCTATAAGTGTGAAAAAGTGCTCTTT
>JAGCZE010000093.1 GCA_017960415.1 Lachnospiraceae bacterium | reverse complement strand
CGAAGCGATCATACAGATCGGCGGAAGAGTGGACGCAGTGATCACCGAACCCGCGTATATCAAGAAGGCAAAGCAGATCGCCGAGAAGCTGCCGATCATTACGAGCGGAAAGATCGATGAGGTGCCCTGCTACCGCGTAGTGATCGATGCGAATGAGGCAGTAAAACTCCTTACCGAGCATCTGATCGAACTCGGACATGAGAGGATCGCGCTTGTGGGCGGACGTCTCGACGTTATCTCGACCTATGAGAAATACATGACTTTCTGCAGGATCCTTAAGGATCACGATATCCCGATCAACAAGAGATACGTCTATGAGGGCAGATACGATTACGACGCGGGCTATGAGGGTGTGAAGGAACTCATGTCCATGAGGGAGAAGCCTACCGCGATCATCGCGATCAACGATTTCTGCGCGGCGGGCGTCATCAGAAGGCTCATAGAAGAAGGCTACAGGGTGCCCGAGGATGTATCGGTAGTCAGCTACGATAATACGTACATCACTAACCTTACCTTCCCGAAGATCACAAGCATTGATTACGATTACGATACACTTGGGAAGATGCTGGCAGACACCGCTATCGATGTCGCTAACGGAGAGACCGTCCCGACATTCAGACGTGTTATGCCGAGCCTGGTGATCAGGGAATCGTCCGGCAGGAGAGCGTGATGCGGCCTGTCTTTTACAAAAATAACGGAGGTTTTAAATGAGAAAAAAAGCCTGCCCGCTGATCGCGGCAGTTCTTGCGGTCTCATTGCTGGCCGCGGGTTGCCGGGGAGCATCCGTTAATAAAACCGCTGAGGAGGGAGTACCGATGGAGATAAGCAAGAGGATCAAGATAGATATTTCCGGAGCGCAGACCTTTAACGATACGAATAGTGACGGCTACGGCGAGTTTGAGGGGTGGGGCACCTCACTTTGCTGGTGGGCGAACCGTCTGGGCTACAGCACGTCTCTTACGGAGCAGTCGGCGAAGGCCTTCTTTGATCTTAATGAAGGCCTGGGCATGAACATCGGCCGTTACAACATAGGCGGAGGCGACAATGTCACCGACCCTTCGGCGCCCTTTTATCACGAGCCGCACATAAAGCGCTCGGATTCAGAGGTTCCCGGGTACTGCAAGGATGTTGTAAAGATCGATCTTACTGAGAAATCAAAGGAATATTACGAAGAGAATTACGCAAGAGCCGATTTTGAATGCGGCTATGCGTGGAATTATGACTGGGACGCCGACACGAACCAGATGAACATCCTGAAGGCTGCGATAAAGGCAGCAGGCGATGTATATATCGCCGAAGCATTTTCAAATTCACCGCCTTATTTCATGACGGTCAGCGGCTGCAGCTCGGGAGGAGAGGACCCCGGCGTTGATAATCTGAGAGAGGATTCCTACACCGCATTCGCATGTTATCTGGCGGATGTGATCGCGCATTGGAAGAATGAGGGCCTGATATTCCGGAGCGTAGCGCCTATGAACGAGCCCGCGACGAGCTACTGGAAGGCGAACAGCGACAAGCAGGAGGGCTGCCATTTCTCGATGGGAGAGTCGCAGTCGAGGATACTTGTCGAGCTGAATAAGGAGCTTGCGAACAAGGGGATAGACATCATCATCTCCGCGTCCGATGAAACGAGCATAGATACCGCAGCTGCATCATTTGACAAACTGTCTGAAGAGGCGAAGGCGGTTGTTGAAAGAATAGATACCCACGCATACCAGGGAACGCAGCGAAGCCTTCTTAAGAGCAATGCGGAGAAGGCCGGCAAGAATCTCTGGATGAGCGAAGTGGACGGAACAGAAGGCCTGTTCTCGGCAGGCAGATCCGAAAGCGGAATGCAGGCGGCGCTCGGTTTTGCAAGAGCCATTATCACCGATCTGAACGGAATGAAGCCCACAGCATGGATCATGTGGGACGCGGTCGATATTCATGTCGATTCAAAGAACAGATTCGATACCTGCAGCAGAAAAGCTGCTGACGGAATAATCGCGAACGGCACACCTTTCTGGGGCATCGGAATCGCAGATCACGATAAGGAAGAACTGCTGCTCGGGAAGAAATACTACGCGTTCGGGCAGTTTACGAGATATATCCGTCCCGGATACTGTATCGTGGATTCGGGCGAAAACACCGTTGCCGCATTTAACCCTGTGGATAAGAGCATCGTAATCGTCGCGATGAACGCGAATACGGATGACCTCAGATGGGAGTTCGATCTGTCGGATTTTGACAAACTGGATGGGAATACAAAGATCACCGCGATCAGGACGAGCGGGTCCATGGCGGACGGAGAGAACTGGGCCGATGTGTCGGGAAGTGTAAATGTAAAGATAAGCGAAGACGTAACAAAGTTCGCGACGGATATTAAGGGAAGCTCTGTTACGACTTTTATTATTGGGAAATAACGGCAGGTTAGAACAAAAGATATAAACGATCACAAAGAGAATAAAGACAGAGAAAACCCGCGGAGGCTCCCACACCTTCCGCGGGTTTTACAAAAATCGAAGACAGACGTTTAATCTGATAGCCGTCAAACTTTGAAGAATCCGAGCTCGTCTTCAAGTCTTTCGGCAACGTCCTTAAGACTGCCGGCAGCAGATGCCAGGCCGTTGACCGTGGCATTGAGCTCTTCCATGGAAGCTCCGGTCTCTTCGGTAGAAGCGGCATTCTCTTCTGAGATTGCCGAAAGTGAACTCATGGCATCGATGATCTGATCCTTAGAGGAGTTGCACTGTTCGGTGAGGCCTGAAATAAGGCTTATTCCGTCTACTGTGG
>JAGCZE010000092.1 GCA_017960415.1 Lachnospiraceae bacterium | reverse complement strand
GTTTCAGATAATCTCAAAAGCCTGCGAGACCTTATCAAGGCTGAAAATATTGATTTCTACGTAGTTCCGACCTCGGACTACCACAGCTCCGAGTATGTCGGGGATCATTTCCGCGCGAGGGAATTTCTGTCCGGTTTTACCGGTTCAAACGGTACATTGCTCGTAACCGCCGACTATGCCGCCCTCTGGACCGACGGCAGGTACTTTCTGCAAGCCGAGGAACAGCTTAAGGGTACCGGTATCGAGCTGATGAAGATGCGCCGTCCCGGTGTGCTGCCTCTGCATGAATACATTGCCGAAAAGCTCCAGAAGGATATGACCCTTGCTTTTGACGGGCGTGTTTTTTCGGTAACCGAGGGTGATCAGCTCGAGAAAGCCGCAATTCAGGCCGGTGCCCATATCAGATATGATGCCGACCTTGTTTCCGTAATCTGGAAGGACAGGCCTGCGCTCTCATGCTCGAAGATATTTATTCTCGAAGAAAAATATGCGGGTGCTTCAGCTTCCGGGAAGCTTGAACAGATACGCAAGGTCATGAAGGAAAAAGAATGTGACCTTCATGTCGTCACATCCCTTGATGACATCGCCTGGACCCTGAATCTGCGCGGCAATGACGTGCAGTGCAATCCGGTCTTCTTGTCCTATCTGCTCATCTCCTCCGACGGCGGAATACTGTTTGTCCAGGACGGAGCACTGACGGACGAGGTAAGGGATTATCTGTCCGGGCTCAATATCGGGATCAGACCCTACGACAGCATTTACGGATATGTTGCTGACAATGCGTTTAAAGGCAAGAGCATCCTGATCGACAAGAACAGGCTGAACTACCTTCTGTACCGCATTCTCGTAGAGAGCGAGAACCTTGTGGAAGAACAGAATCCTTCTGTTCTTATGAAAGCCTGCAAGAACCCTGTCGAGGCCGAAAACCTCAGAAAAGCCAACATTATTGACGGTGTGGCAATGGTCAGATTCCTTCACTGGATCGACACAAATATCGGCAAGACCCACATTACCGAGATTTCTGCGGCTGACAAGCTCGAAGAATTCAGATCTGAAGGGGAAGGTTTCCTGGGTATCAGCTTTGAGACCATATCCGGTTATAATGCACACGGAGCTATCATTCATTATGAGCCGACTAGCGAAACAGATGTGGAATTGCACCCCGAAGGCTTCCTGCTGGTTGATTCAGGTGCCCAATACCGTCTCGGTACCACCGATATCACCAGAACCATAGCACTCGGAGAGCTCTCCCAGGAAATGAAGCATCATTATACGATGGTCCTGCGAGCACATATCGACCTTGCCAGAGCCCACTTCCCCGAGGGAGTCAGCGGTTCAAACCTTGATATGCTCTCTCGCGCGCCCTTCTGGGCAGAAGACCTTGATTATGAGCACGGAACCGGACATGGCATCGGATATTTCCTGAATGTTCACGAGCCCCCCGCAAGCATTTTCTGGTCTGCCGCACGTAAGAGCTGCACGATTCCGCTGAAGGAAGGAATGCTCCTTTCAGACGAGCCCGGTATCTATATTGAAGGCGAGTACGGAATACGTATCGAAAATGATGTAATGGTCGTAAAAGGAAACAAGAATGTTTACGGTCAGTTCATGCATTTTGAGCCAATGACACTCTGCCCTTACGATCTTCGTCCCGTAATACGTGAAGAGCTCAATGACGACCAGATTCGCTTCATCAACGAATATCATGCGGTAGTAAAAGAAAAACTCATGCCTTATCTTGACAAAGACACCGCGGCATGGCTGGAGAACGCAACGAAATTATAAGCATCTGAAATAGTAGCTGGCGCATTTAAAAAATAAAGCTCTGAAAACAGATTAAAAAAAGTCCTGAAAGCAGATAAACAAAGCTCTGAAAACAGATAAACAAAGCACTGAAAACAGAAAAAAAACATGTGACCGTGCATTAAAAGTGCACGGTCACGTTTCCTGCTCCGTTTTCAATATTCAAATGTCTGAATCCATCGCCTCTGTGAAGCATTTCCTTTGCGATACCGATCTTTTTCGAATCAAATATTTTGATACTTCCGATACTGCTTGAGGCTTGAACATCATACTCTCCGGCCACCGAAGTCAGCCCTGCGTCAATGTTGGCCGCTCCGCTCCTGATCGTAAATTCCTTTGCTTCGAGTTGGTCTATCCCTGCCTTGCCGCCGCCTAACTGAATTGCGCCGTTTCCGGTAACCGTAAGTTTCTCGATCGAGATATTGCCGGCACCCAGCTGAAGAATGAAATTCGAAGCCTTCAGGTCTTTGGCCGAAACTTTGCCTGTTCCGAGATCGATCCTGAAATTCTTCATAGCTTCCTCAGGTATATATACGACGATCTTTGCGCGATCACCCGGATCTATGATATTTCCGATGTTCCAGCCCAGCACTTCCATGTTATCCCTGTTGGCTGCCTTGACGTACATCGTGCCGTTGCTGACATAGGCTTTCGTTTTGCTTGTGTCCAGATTTTCAACATAACAGCCGCAATTCTGACCCGTACGTATCTCAATGTCTGCGTATTGAGCCGATATGTCTACCGAATGGATCTCACCGTATACTTCGTACTGTTTATTGCCTACGTCCTTATTGTATGTATCTCTTTTGAAATATTTATATCCTTTTGCGCCCCAGTACAGCAGATTACCTATAAGAACGAGAATAAGCGCACAGATCAGCAGGATATTATTAAATTTCTTCATTTTCTTTCTCCTATCGCTTCACAGATTTGTCGCTGTTCTGATCGACTTCGGATACAGTCCCGTTGTCTTCGGCAGCAGTTCAAAACCGCACTTTGATGCAAGTACAAACACAATTATGCCGAGTGCTATCGCGGCCAGTCCGATGCCCATGCACTCTATCGCGATCACCGAAGCGGTTGATATATTGGTGATACCTTCGAAAATAGCAAATATCCCGCCGCCTATGAGCCCTGCCGAAATCAGCGCCAGTACTGCCGCAACAAGAAATACGACTGCTGTAAGGACGCTTATCCCGACTGTGGAAACTACGATCAGCAGCGTCCCGAAGATCAAAGCAAGGGGCCGCGGCAGCTTGGAATGAGTATTTTCCTGTTCTACATCATGATTTTCGTTACTGATATTTTGACCTGCTGTTACGTTCTTATTATCTGAACTGCTGATTTGACCTAATGTTGCGTCTTTTCCTGTATCCGAACCGTTCGTTTGCCCTGTACCCATTGCAGAAGAAGTGTTACCGCTCGTACCGTCAGCTGTACCAAAAACAGCAACCGTACTCTCTCCGTCAGTACACTTATCTTCTTCAGGAAAGCGCATTTTCAGGTCAAACTGCCTGAGTGCTCCGGCAAATACGGGCCCGGCAGTTATCTTGCCCGATCTTTCGCGCCCGGACATGTCATCCCAATATTTCAAGCTCATATGTATAACCTCGTTTTGACTTGCAACTTAAACTTTATATGGATTTATTGTAGTATATGGTGTAAAATAAGGCAAGTATAAACTAAATCTGAATTAGGAGGATATTTTTAAAATGAGT
>JAGCZE010000091.1 GCA_017960415.1 Lachnospiraceae bacterium | reverse complement strand
GACATAAGGCTTCATTTTGTCAGGGATATCCAGCAGTTCTTTCAGTTTCCGTTCTTTCTCCCAGTGCTTATTGCCAAAGTATAATACAAGCGTAACCACAGGCACCGGCCGAAATTCCGGGACTGATGTGTTTTGTTCCTGATTATCGGACTTACGACGTGTACTGCGTTGTACGGATGCGTCATAATCAGCAAGCTGCTTACGGTATGCAATCCCGTCGTAACCGATTACTCTGATCGGCATATACGGATGAACGGTGCTCTGGTTCTCGATTCCGATAACAGCCAAATTTATCGTGTTTTGGTGCCAGCTTTTGAGTACATCACGTTCCAGAGCGTTAATTCCTTTCCCGTGTGATCGGTAATAAGAAGCCGGATGCTGTTCTTTAAGTCCATCCGGATCTACTGTATTCTCACCTTCAAATATCAGTCCATTGACTATATCGGCGAAAACATCATCGTAATCCGCAAGCGATTTTTCTACAATGTCTTTTTCTTTCAATATGCATGCTCCTTTCCGACAGGGAAGAAACACATATCGAACAAACAAACATAGGCTCTTTCCTGCCATATACAGTATAAATTTAATTAAAGCAGGGATCTATGTTGCTGTATTTTTCAAGGATAAAGATCCTCACAGAACAACAAATATGAAATGATCAGAAATGCCTTGCTTTTGTAGAAAAAGTCTATCATAGTTTTCTTGTGATTGCAAGGGGAATTTAAGGTGAATCAGGGGACGGGGGTTGAGCCGAGGGGGACGGGGTCACCTCATGTTTACAAAAAGCCCCCCTTATCATATAATTCACTATGTATTCACCATATTATTGTCAATAAGGAGAGCTTCCGATGAAAAAATATATACATACCGCAATCACTGTTTTTTTGATGCTGACGCTGATCGCGTGCTCCGGCGCTAAGGAGAATAATCCCGCTCAGAATACAGTGACACCGGAAGTGACTTTACCCGCGGACGAGAACAGCGAACCAACCACCACAACTCCTACCCAAAGCGCGACCGATTACACCTCACCTACTTCTACTCAGGGCACAACCGAAACCACCCCTACCCCTGCCCAACACACAGCCGAAACCACACCCCCAACCCCCGAAGCAGCCCCCACCCGGCCTGAACCGGAAGATACCAATACCCCGGCGGGCGTTGCAGGTACAGGTTCCCGGGATGGCAGCCGTTTTATCTCGCTGCACAGTGCATTCGAATCAAAGAGCGGCGAGCTTGAACTGATTCTGACCGGATTGACCGCGGACAGCGCTGCTTATGTTTTTGAGGCATTGAAGGATTTTGATCCGGATGATGATGCTCCCTTCAGGCTCGAAAATGAGGAGTTTGTTGACGCGGAGAAATGGAACGTACTGTCCGAAACATATGATGACGGTAATGATTCAAACCAGTGCTGGGCGGCATCTGTGTCGAATATCCTTCTTATTTCGGGATGGGCGGAAGGCCACAACGATACTGTTACCGGCAAGCCTTTCGATTCGGAAGATACGATCTTCGAATATTATAATTCAAAGATAACCAACAGAGGATGTGACGCAAAACAGGCTCTGGGCTGGTTTTTTATGGGCGAATTTGCCCCTGATTGGGTAAGCAGCCATCCGGCAATGCTCATAGACACCCCCGATCCGGCTGACGGTATCATCAAGGATTTTGTGATCACTTCGGCATTAAATGAATACAGTATTTCCGATGACCTCCTGCAGATAGCCAAACTAGAGGCTCTGGACATGAATTCTTCCCGGCCGGCTGTGTTCGAAGGCTCCGTAGGCTTTTTGCTGGACGATGAGGAACTGAGAAAGTCCGAACACTCGGTAACCGTTGTCGGGATCATTACCGACCCGGATTCCCAAAATGAGCGTGAACGCTATAAAGCCATCATTTTAGCCGATAGCGACAATGACGGTTATCCCGATGATTCTCTTGAAAATGCCGAAGAAATGAGTGTAGAAGAGAAAAATGCGGACAAAGAGGCCCGCCCGAATACCTACACGGTTTATAAGCTGAACCTGAGCAAAGATGTTAACGGAGAGGAATACTGGGAGCTTCTCAATTACTCTGAAGATCGCCACACCGTTTTTTATACGATCGTGGGCCTTCCGGTGGTTTCGGATGATCTGGTCAATGAATTCCGCGAGACTTTAGGGAGCTGCTCTGTTATTGACGATCCCGACTTTATTCCGGGAAAGATGTTCACCACATCAAATACCGAAAGCGTGATGGATCCTATCTATTTTGACAAGGAAGAAGCCATCAAAACCGTGTTTGAGCAGGGCGATGCCGTCAATCTGAACTTTTTCATCACAAATATCGGATTTGCCGATTTTGAACCCGAACGGTATGAAAATGCCGCCCTCACCGCTGATTGGACGGTAAGGGCGGAAGATGGTTCAATTATGGCGTCAGGCCGCGCAGAATGTAACGAGATGATTTACAGCAGTCTCTTCGGGGGCTGCCTGGTCGAGCTCAATACTGTGGACGGAGAGGTCATAAGCTGGCCTTCGGGCAGATATACGGTCACAGTCGCAGTCAATACCGATCATGCGATACCGGAAGCCTATTATCTGAACAACACTGAGGCCGAATGCGAATTTGAGATCCGTTAAATATCGTTGTCCTGCTCCGCTGCATTGCCCGACGGAGCTCCTGCGGCAGAAGATTCCTTTTTTCTCCTCCAAAAATATATACCGAAGCCGGCCGTCAGGATCGCAAATATAATAAACTGCAGCCATGCGACCGTTTGGTATATCGATCTATACGAAGTGAGAGCGAGCATTATATGAAGAAGCACCCTGACCGCACTCATAGCGATACCGATGATAAAAAATCTCAG
>JAGCZE010000090.1 GCA_017960415.1 Lachnospiraceae bacterium | reverse complement strand
GAAGTTTTAGTAATTACCGTGTTAATCTATCGTAAATATCGTATAATTAACGATTATGATAGGCTATATTTCAATTTGTTTTAAATATCATATAATTTACGATTATGATCGGCTAAATTTCTATTTGTTTTAAAATACCGGTTTCGGTACCGAATATATAATTTGGTAAGGGAACCGGTTTTTTATGACTCGAGAAAGCCGTTTTTTGGAGCCGTTCTTTAGTAAGGTCTGTTAGTGCGACAGCCTCCGGGTCAATATAGTTCCAATAATGATTATTGCTTGTTTTTTTATTCTTGTTATAGTAATATATAATAGTTATATTATGTGGTTTAGGAAACTATAGTTTATATTTATATGTCAGCAATACAGTAAACAGGAGGATTATTATCAATGGCTTTGAGGAAGATAAGGATCGAGGGTGATCCTATATTAAATAAGATCTCAAAAGAAGTGACTTCGATGACACGCAGAAACCAGGAGCTCATCGAGGACATGCTCGATACGATGTACGAAGCAAACGGCGTAGGGCTTGCGGCTCCCCAGATAGGCGTACTTAAAAGGATCGTGGTAATAGATGTGTCTGAAGAGGGCGACGATCCCATGGTGCTCATCAATCCCGTAATTGTCGAAAAAGACGGTGAGCAGACCGGTTCGGAGGGATGTCTGAGCGTTCCCGGAAAGCATGGAGTTGTAACAAGAGCAGAGCATGTTATCTGCCGTGCACTCGATGAAAATATGCAGGAGCGCGATATCGAAGGAACAGGACTTCTTGCAAGGGCTATACAGCACGAACTCGACCATCTTGAGGGGATTATCTATACCTCGAAGGTTGAGGGTGAGATCATGGACAATGCTGAAGAAGAGTAAGGCACGATTAAAGTAATATTGAAGAAAAACAAATTAAAGTAATTGCAATTCGAAAGTAAAGTAAAGCGAAATTATAGTATTGAAAAGAAAGAAAAAACGGAATAAAAGCAAAACGAAAGAAGGAAAAAAATATGCGTGTTGTTTTTATGGGAACTCCCGAGATCGCTGCAATGGTGCTTGATTCCCTGATCGGATCAAAGCATGAAGTCGCTGCGGTGGTAACTCAGCCGGATAAGCCGAATTCCAGGGGGAATGCCGTAATCTATTCGGCAGTCAAGCAACTGGCTCTTGAACATGATATACCGGTTCTTCAGCCGCAAAAGGCGTCTTCGGAGGAGTCTGTGGCAGAGATCGCTTCTTACAACCCCGATATTATCGTTGTGGCTGCTTACGGACAGATCCTTAAGGAAAATCTGCTGAACCTTCCGAAATACAGGTGTATCAATGTCCATGCATCCCTGCTTCCGAAATACCGCGGAGCTTCACCTATTCAGTGGGCTGTGATCAACGGCGATGAAGAAACCGGAGTTTCCATCATGTATATGGAAAAAGGTCTTGATACGGGTGATGTGATACTTCAAAAGGGCCTTAAACTCGACCCTGACGAGACTGCAGGAAGTCTGCATGACAGACTCGGTGAACTGGCCGGACCGGTGCTGCTGGAGGCTATGGATCTGATAGAAAACGGCAACGCGCACCCTGTCAAACAGGACGATTCATTGTCCACATATGTTTCGATGCTGGATAAGAGCATGGGTGAGCTTGATTTTACGAAAACTTCCGAAGAACTCGAAAGACTGATCAGAGGACTGATCCCGTGGCCCGGGGCTTATATGCACATCAACGGTAAGATGCTGAAAATCTGGAAAGCAGCAATAGGTGATGTTAAAGGCCTGAAACCGGGTGAGATATATACTGCAAGAGTCGGCGAGTTTTATGTCGGTACTGCCGACGGAAGTCTGAATATACTTGAACTGCAGCTTGAGGGAAGAAAAAGAATGTATACCTCGGATTTCCTGAGGGGATTTAAGGTGTGCTGAAAATGGATGTTGAGAAGAATTACAACGCCAGAAATGTTGCATTATCTGTTCTGTGCAGGGTTCTTGAGGATAAGGAGCCTTCACATACGGTCATTGCCGGCGAGCTTGATAAATACCCACAGATGACAAAAGAAGACAGAGCATTTGTGAAACAGCTTTGCATGGGTACCATCGAATGGGTGATCACGCTTGATGATATTATCAACAGATATTCAAAAACAAAGACAGAAAAACAGAAACCTGTTATCAGGAACCTGCTCCGATTAAGCGCTTATCAGATCCTTTTCTTAAATGTTCCCGACAGCGCTGCCTGCAATGAGGCTGTGAAGCTAGCCAGAAAGAGAAAGTTTGAGGGACTGACAGGATTTGTAAACGGCGTATTACGCAAGATTTCCGCGGAAAAATCGGAAATTATGAAAACATATTTTAAGGAAGTGCCTGATACAGGAAGTACAGAACAGGACGATAACGATCCGTCCGTCAGATATTCGCTTCCGGAATGGATCATTAAGTATTATACAGATACTTTCGGACCGGAAAAAGCAATATCTGCATTTGAATATTTCCTGAAGGAAGCGGGTCTCAATATCAGATGCAACATCAGCAGGATCACGCCCGGGGAACTGGCTGGAAGACTGAAAAAACGCGGTATAAATGTTATTCCCGATCCTTACAGCAACAAATGCATGAAGATCTCGGGGATCGACAGACTGAGCGAACTGCCCGAATTTAATCAGGGTATGTTCTGTGTGCAGGATCTCAGTTCGGTACTTGCCGGAGAAAATCCAGCAAATGAGTTGCTTAAAAGTTATACAGCTGACAAAGTCAGCATTTTAAATAACTATACGGATAAAAGCTTAAGTCGATCGGAAACTGATAAATCAAAAAATAACTACATTTTGAACATTCTCGACCTGTGCGCGGCTCCCGGAGGGAAAACCCTGAACCTTGCCGACAGGCTGAAGGCGGAAGGCTTTGAAGCGCATTTTACCGCATGCGATATCTCAGAGTCAAAGCTCAAAAAGATAAGGGAAAATATCAAAAGATGCGGGTTTGACAATATTGACTGTATGATCAATGATGCGACCTGCTTCAGAGACGAATTTGTGGAGAAATTCGATATCCTGATCGCCGATCTTCCGTGTTCGGGGCTCGGAGTGATAGGAAGAAAGCCGGATATTAAGCTCAATGCCTCATTAGAGAAGATTGATGAACTTGCGGCTTTACAGAAGACGATCCTCGAAAATGCCGTGCGTTACGTGAAAAAAGGCGGATTCCTGCTTTTTAGCACATGCACGATAGGACATGTCGAAAATGAAGACAATCTGCGTTTCATTGAGGAACATGGATTTAAGAGGATCAATTCAGTACAGTTATGTCCGGGAGAATATGATTGTGACGGTTTTTATTATTCTTTATCGGTAAGGGAATGATCGGGATATTAATGATCAAATTCCCAAATTTATGATCTACGGAGGCGTCAATTGACCGATATTAAGAGTTTATCAAAAACGGAACTTGAGGAAGTTGTTACATCCTGGCAGGAACCCAAATACAGGGCAAAACAGATATTTGAGTGGCTGCATAAACATCTTGCCGAAAGCGTTTCCGCAATGACGAATCTGCCTTTAAAGCTGCGTGAAAAGATCGAAACCGGTTTTTATTTTCCGAAGCTTGAGATCGCGGACAAGTTGATCTCAGAAGCGGACGGTACGATCAAATTTCTGTTCAGACTGCAGGATTCGAACGTGATAGAGAGCGTTTTGATGCAGTATGAGCACGGATATTCGGTATGTATTTCGTCCCAGGTTGGATGCCGGATGGGCTGCAGTTTCTGTGCATCGACGATAGGAGGCAAAATAAGGGATCTGACCGCAGGAGAGATGCTTGAACAGGTTTATCATATAGAAAATTACCTGAGAGATTCGGTCGATCCCGCGTCACGTGTCAGTAATGTAGTTGTTATGGGAACCGGCGAGCCGTTTGACAATTTTGAGAATTTCTGCCGTTTTTACGAGAGGATCACGGATCCTGACGGATTAAATATCAGCGGAAGAAATATTACGGTTTCTACGTGCGGGATCACAGATAAGATTTACGAACTTGCAGAGAAGGATTATTCGCTGACGCTAGCGATCTCGCTGCATGCGCCGAATGATATATTAAGACAACAGATCATGCCCATAGCAAGAGCATTTACGATCAATGAGATCATAAAGGCCTGCGACAGTTATTTTGCGAAGACTGGCAGACGTATTACCTTCGAGTACAGT
>JAGCZE010000001.1 GCA_017960415.1 Lachnospiraceae bacterium | reverse complement strand
GCATCGGTGCGACCGCCGCCTGTATGATCCACCTGCTGAAAGGCATCATTGCGGCTTTCACGCTGAATCCCAGGAAGGTTATAAAGAATACCGCCAGCAGCAAGCCTTCATTTGCGGAAGCTTTTTTATTGAGAATCCCGCCGAAAGTGAAATTCAGGGAGCTGCTGTAATTCATTACGACTACCATACCGACCAGGGCAAATGCGGTGCCGCCCAGCATATAGACGAGATAATCCCTGCCCGCGGCAAGCGCTTTTCTGGTCATCTCATGCATTACCAGCGGGAATGTTACAAGGCTCAATATCTCGTAAAATACGTACATTGAGAACATATCCGCCGAGAATGCGATGCCGAGTACCGCGCCCAGCGTCATCATGAAAAAGGCAAAGAAAGTCCCCTGCCTTTTGTCGTGCTCCATATAATCATATGCATAGAGCAGCGAAAACGGCCATAATATGCTGACCAGCAGCGAAAAGAGCACTCCCATCCCATCAACCGAGAACTGAAGGATCAGCTTGTCGCTGAACTTTATCAGAGTGATAATATCCCTGCCTGCATTCCCGGCAGCGCCCATCGTTTGTCCGGCGTCGAGCGCACCGCTGCCTGCGGCAATGTAAAGCACCGCGGCCAGATTGACGATAGCTGCCGCAAATGTGTAAATATTCCGTGTTTTTGCCTTTATCTCGGGGAACATGAAGAGAATGGCTCCCGCAAGTATCGGAAAGAACACTGAAAAAGAAACCATCATGTCAAACATGTCATAACCCCATCTCAATTATGATCGATTCAATAAAGCTTTTAAGCGGTCCCGGGAATACACCGAACAGCAATGCCAGAATGCCGGTAAGAATGATAGGTACCAGCATCGCAGCCTTGGGTTCGCATTTCGGATCCGTACTGTTATAGAGCTTGCCGGGAAAATACCCGTCTATTGTGATCGGGAACAGATATCCGGCCGTAAGCAGCGCACTGATCAGCAGGATCGCCGGACCGATATATGCAAACACACCGATATCGGATTCAAGAGCGCCCGAACACAGATACCATTTGCTGATAAAGCCCGAAAACGGCGGAATTCCCACCAATCCCAGCGAAGCCAGCGTAAACGAAGCGATCGTAAGAGGCATTCTCTTTCCGATGCCCTTCAGCTCGTCTACCCTGGTTATACCCGTATTATGTATGATCGCACCTGCAACCATGAACAGGTCATCCTTGATCACCGAATGGAAAATGATATGCATGAGTCCGCCGACTATAGCGACAGGATTCAGCGTAGAAATGCCGAACAATACGTAAGAAACCTGACTTACGGTCGAATATGCGAAGCGCTTTTTCATGACCTTTTCCTGATATGCCATCATCGATCCGATGAATACCGTAACAAGGCTTAAGATCATAAATGTCTTCTGGACGTAAGTATTATGTATGGTCTGCGCTCCGACCGCAAAGAAGATGATCCTGATGATCGCTATAACGCCTGATTTTGTAATAATACCCGAAAGTATCGCACTTGCGGGCGCGGGAGCCACGGGATGTGCCGTAGGCAGCCAGTCATGCAGAGGAAACAGACCGGCCTTACAACCGAAGCCTATAATAGCAAGTAACGTAAATATGAGTATCTCGCCTTCATGCCCCGCAACAAGCGCAGGATCGAGCACTCCGCCGCCTGTAAAACTGACTCCCGACGAATACTGGTATATCATGAAGATCGCGATCAGTGACATAAATGCGCCGGCCACCGAATAGAACAGATATTTCAATCCGGCGCTGATGGCTTCCTTGGTCAGATCGTGCAGAACCAGAGGCAGCGAAAGCAGCGTCATAAGCTCATAGAACAGATACATCGTCACCAGATTGTCGGACATATATATGCCGTTCAGCACACCGAAAACGCACAGATAAAAGCCGTAGAATCTGCCTTTGTTCTCGTCGTGTTCGAGATATGAGACCGAATAGAAGGCAACCGTCGTAAACATAAGCGCCATCAGGGTTCCGAACAGCTTGGAAATACCGTCGACACTCAGTTCCATGCTGATCTTCTCGGTAACGCTCCACAGGCATACATTTGCTTCGCCGTTAAATGTATACAGCGCCGCAAGCGTGATCACTGCGGACAGAACGATCCCTGCCAGGAAAAAGGCAGTCTGCATCCCCTTTTCAATCTTCTTCGTCAAAAACAGCAGCAACAGTCCGCAAATAAGCGGAATAACAACCGATAATACCAATAACATCTTCAATCCACTGTAAAATATATGATAATAACACTTTTGCTTTCAAATGAGGTGCTGTCCGAACGATATCAGCCAAACACATCAATCCTTAGGAATACGATATCAGTCAAACACATCCAACCCGGCCGAAATTATATCGATGATCGTCTGTGCCTTGATACCGAGCAGGAAATTGATGGCGGCAAGTGCGCCGATGGATCCGAAATACTGTATCCTGGCCGAAATCTTGCTTCCTCCGTGCAGATAAGTATCGCCTTCGCTCTTTTCTTCGCTCCTGATGTTCGCGGAATAGATTATGATGACGGATCTCAGGAAATAAACCGTATTCAGTATCGTACTGATCGCAAGCGCGGCCAGGGCTAAGAACATCCTGCCCCTTAGACCTACCGCAGCCGTTGCGAACTGCAGCTTCGAAATAAATCCTGAAAGCAGCGGAAATCCGACCATTGAAAAAGCACCTATGGCGTAACACAAGGCCGATCCGCGGTATTTACGACCCATTCCGTAGAGTTGGGACAATTTCTTGCTGTGGGAGCCCTCGGTAAATTCTGCCGAAGCAAGGAACAACAGTGATTTGGTGGCTCCGTGGGAAATAATGTGGAAAAGCGCCGCTACGGTTCCCACTTTCGAACCCAGCCCCAGACCCATGTAGATATATCCGATCTGAGCTACGGAGGAATAAGCGATCATCCTCCTGATATTGTCTTCACGTATAGCGAACAGCGAACCGCTGATCATCGCGATAACACCGAATGTGAACAGGATCTTATCAATACCGCTCTGTACAATGACATCGAACCCGATGACCCTGTAAAAGATCTTGATCAGCAGCAGTATGTATCCCTTTGAAACTATCGACGAAAGCAATGAGCTCGAAGCAACATTCGAATATCCGTAAGCATCGGGGATCCACAGATGGAACGGGAACAGACCGGATTTGATCGCAAGTCCCACCGTTATCAGACCCACTATTACAGTCAGTGTAACCGAATACCGGTTATCATTTGCGAGAACCTGCACCGTTTCTTTAATATTGGACATCAGCAGATGTCCCGAGATCGTATACAGCATCGTAAGTCCGATCAGGAACAGACCCGAACCCAGCAGCGAGATGACCATATATCGCATCGCCGTTACGACCGACTTGCCTATCTGTCTGATCATGATAAGACCGCAGCCCGCGATGGTATTGATCTCGATAAATACATAACCCGTAAACAGGTCGTTTGTATAGATCATCGAAATGATCGATGCGGTCATCAGATCGACCAGTATAAAATACAGATTCTGTTTGTCTTCTTCTATGTCTTTGAGGACTGCCTGCATACCCGCCATTACCGAGAACAGCGCAATCACAGAAATAAACAGTGCCATAAGCGCTTCGAGCTGTCCGGCCCTGATCTCATTGCCCCAGGGTGCGGGGAAATGACCCATCCAAAATACGAAGCTCTCTCCGCTTTCATGCGTAAATGCCAGCAGTATTCCCGAAAGCACGGCCACGATCAGTAATGCGAATCTGGTAACGTATCTTGACGCCTTTGACGGCAGTACCGAGCTTACGATAGCCGAAAACATGCAGATCATGATCGAGAAGAAGGGAAAATTCCTAACTATTTCCATGACGGTTTACTCCTCTTGCCTAACCCGCATCAGCGCCTCATCCAGATTCAAGGTGTGATACTGTTTGTATATTTTGATCGTGATCGAAAGCATCAGAGCCGTAACACTGACCGAAACAACGATGCCCGTCAGCACCAGGCCGCTGGGGATCGGATTGACATAATAATCCTTTGATGTTATCCCGTCAACCATGATCGGAGCCGCAAGTCCCGTGATATAGCCCTGGGAAGCCAGCAGCAGATAAACGGAAGTATCCATGATATTCAGGCCTATGATCTTCTTGATCATGTTCTTCTGGAACAGAAGGTTGGCCAGGCCTATGGCAAATAAAAGAGCCGCGACGACATCGTTCAGATGCGTCATAATAAGTTCAAGCATGCTTATTTCCTCGATTTATGATACGTTTATAATAATTCAGGTAAAGCCTTTTTAAGATGTCTGCACGGACATTTCAGATCCTGCCTCTTCTCACCAGCGCATAGAACGAATACATCGTACATGCGACTACCATGCCGACACATATATTCAGGATCAGGATCAGGCCCGAGCTTAAGATCGCGCCGGGAGTTCCGAGGGGTATGTGTGATTCCAGATGATTGGCTCCGGTAAAGAACGAATAGCTCTTGGCCAGACAGTAGACCATAAGTGCCGAAAAGGTGATCCATTTAACCGAACCCGCATTCATGAAGCGTTCGGTCTTTTCAAATCCGAAAGCGTTCAGATACAGTATAAATCCGGCTCCGAGCACTGCACCGCCGGAGAAGCCTCCGCCCGGCGACAGATGACCGTTCAGCACGACATATACTCCAAAGACCATGATGATCGGAAATATGATAACCGACATCTTCTGAAGGATCGTATCATGCTCGGGTTCGTAGAAACGGTCACTTAAATCTTCTTCGGTATGTACCTTTTCCGTACTTGCATCCTTCTGTTTCTTGTCGCCTTTTTTAGGTTTGGGATTCTTTTTGGCGCTGATCCTCAGCATTACCGTAACACATATCGTGGCAACAAAGAGCACATTCGATTCGCCGAAGGTATCAAAGGCTCTGTAATCAAGTATCATGCCCGCAACGAAGTTAACAGCTCCGGTCTCCTCAATGCCCTTTTCAATATATCGCGCCGAAACCTCGTTATTGTCCGGATTGCTCACAACGCCGATCTCCGGAAGGTTCAGGACCGTTGCGGTCAGCAGTATTGCAAGCGTCAGCACGCATACCATCGCGACAACCCTGTAGACCTTCTGCGAAACAGCCAGCGTATGTTCCGAAATAACATAGTTTTTCCGTTTATTCTTCCTCATCGGAAAGACCTCTCTTGTAGAAATTGATATCAATCTGGTTGATCTTCTTTAATGTAGCATAAAACAGTATTCCTGTAACTCCCGCACCGACGGCTGCTTCGGTAATCGCCAGGTCCGGCGACTCCATCAGTATCCAGATGACCGACATGATCAGGCTGTAAGCCGAAAAAATAACGATCGATGACAGGATGCTCTTCGTAAAGCTCACCGCCACAGCGCATACTATCAGGAATACCGACAGTATTATCATTAATATATTCATAAAAAACATCTCCAAAAAACACTATTTATATTTATTCTACTATTTTATTTTCAAAATTCAATGATTATAATATAATTATTAGGTTACTATTCACAGTTATGTCAACGAAAAGCTCATGAAAGCTTGCTTTCTATGAGCTTTCCGATTGGCATATACTGCGAAGCAGTAACTCCGCCCCTCGCTTATGAGCAGGTAGCCTGCAAAGCAGGCGGATTGCGAATGAGGGGTGGAGGAAAGTGAATAGTAACATATTTAAAGGAGGGATTTTTTATGTCAGTTTCAGAGAATCTCAAAAGCCTGCGAGACCTTATGACGGCTGAAAATATTGATTTC
>JAGCZE010000089.1 GCA_017960415.1 Lachnospiraceae bacterium | reverse complement strand
TCCTAATGCGTGCTTTATTGCACGAAACAAAAGCCGTCTCCGCCGATGAGAAAAAACCTGATAAGAATATAAGAATTATAAGTGTGACAATTTGTATGGGGCCCGGACTGTCCATATAAAGTAAAAAATATTCCTCCTATTACCGGTCGCAGATTATACGGACGGTTTCCGAAGCCGGAAATGCCGTTTCTTCCGTATTTAGTTATTGATATTACAGAAAGAGCCTGTTTTTGTCAAATCAGAGTGGGTGAAACAGTGGGACGGCATACAGCCTGTTCCCGTATTTTTTTTGTGATCTCTTCAAAATCCAAATGCAATTTATACTCTCCGTTAAAGACGTCTTTATTAATAATACGAACCCGAAACCTGAAAGGTTTTATTTTTTAAATACTGCTTGACACATTATACTATGTGTCATATAGTATTATGCATCAGGAGGTAATGCATATGGATGCTCAACTACGACGAGGCATACTTGATGCCTGCGTTCTGGCGGTTCTGGAGCGTGGAGAATCCTACGGGTATAAGCTTGTTGCCGATATTTCAACATTTATAGAAATAACCGAATCGACACTCTACCCGATACTCAAGCGTCTCGAATCCCAGAACATGCTGACCGTCAGGAAGGCAGAATACAGCGGAAGACTCCGCAAGTACTATTCCATCACCGATGCGGGAAGGGCCAGAATTGACGAACTGCTTGGTGAATGGGAAGAGATTGTCAAGGTCTATAAGTATATAGCCGATGAAAGGGGAGAAAAAAATGCTTAAACAGGAATTTCTGACTCAACTCAGATCCGGACTCGAAGCTGCAAGCATCGAAGATATAGATGAGTGCATTGAATTCTATGATGAGATGATCAGCGACCGTATCGAATCAGGAATGAACGAAGAAAGTGCTGTTGCTCAGATGGAGTCCATTGATTCGATAATTAATAATTACAAAGCGGAAAAGCCGGTGGCAAAGCTCATCATGGACAAGGTTCAAAAGAGCCATGAAGAAGCAAAGGGAAAGGGAAAGGGAACTCTTTGGATCGTACTTGCCATTATCGGTTTTCCCATCTGGCTTCCGATACTGATCGTTGTATTTACTCTTCTGCTCACTCTTTACATTGTCCTTTGGTGCATTGTGGTCGCAGTTTTTTGCGTTCTGGTTTTAATAGGGGCCGTAGCCCTTTCGGGACTGTTCGTTTTCATAATGATGTTTACCGGACTCGTTCCATGGCCTTTGGGAATCTTTTCTCTGGGCGCAGGTCTTTTCCTCGGTGGACTTGCCGTTCTTCTGTGGCATCCCATCTGGTCACTTTGTAAATCCATAGCAGGAATGATACCAGCTATTTTCAGAAAGATAAAAAAAGGTATTGCGTAAGAAAGGAAGTCTATCATGAAGAAAATCATATTGATTGCCGGAGGCTGCTCTCTCATAGGACTTATCCTTATGGGAATCGCATTCATCGGAGTAAGAGGAAGGATCACTGAATTTTCCGCTACAAATGTGGAATCGGAAAGAAAAGAATATACATGCTCTTCAGAAATACAGAACATCGAAGCAGATATCACATCAGATAATATCGAGGTCAGGACAGGCGATGTCGAATATGTGACTGTGACCTGCTATGACAGACCGGATTACAGTGAATATGTGATAACCGAATCCGGAGATACTTTAAAAATACATTATAAGGATCTAAACGGTCCCATCCATTTCGTAGTGAATGTTGGCTATGTTCCGGATGAACCGGTTACAATAATCGTTCCTGAATCTTTTGCCGGAAAATTAGAGCTTAAATCTACAAGCGGCGGAATCCTGACGGAAAGCATGAGCGTCAGCTCACTTGATCTGAATTGCACATCCGGTCAAATTTCCGTACAGGATATCGTATCCGAAGGAAAAATAATTCTTGCCAGCACTTCCGGCTCGATACATATTGAAGATTCGGAAGGAAGCGGAATAACCGCATCTGACACCTCCGGCGGAATCTCTATCGATGATACGAGCGTTCGAGGAGACATTACGCTGAACTGTAACAGCGGATCCATTAACATGAGTAACGTTACTGCTGAAGGAGACATAAAAGTATCAACAACCTCCGGAACCAGAAACCTTACCGATGTCACTGCAGAAAACATCACCACCAATGCAACTACCGGATCTTTTAAAGCAGCCAGAGTTTCAGCAAATGATTCAATCTCCGCCTCTGCCACCTCCGGCACTACCAGATTCGAGGAATTATATGCCGGACGCAGCATAAAGATAAATGCCAACAGCGGCAGCGTGAGCGGATCCATCATCGGAAACGAAGATAATTTCAGTATCATTGCAAACACAACATCCGGTTCCTGCAATCTGGACAGCAAGGCGGAAGGCGAAAAGAGACTTGAGATATCCACCACCAGCGGCTCTGTAAATATTTGCTTCACAGAATAAAATAAATCCATTAACGAATAAGTAAGGCAAAAGGACGGCCTCTGCATTCACAGTATCAGTGAACGCAGGGGCCGTCCGAATATTTTACCGGAGCTTAAGAATTGCTTACTTTGATGAACTTCTCAAGTGTCTCCATTGCCTTGCCGGAATCGATGAGCTCTGCAGCGAGCTTAACTCCCTCTTCCATCGTCTCGGCCTTGCCGTATATATAGAGCGCTGCGCCTGCATTTAAAAGAACTGCGTTTCTCTTGGGCCCCTTTGCTCCTGCGAGAAGGTCTCTGGTGATCTGTGCGTTCTCTGCGGGAGTTCCGCCCTTAAGTTCATCCTTGGTGCAGATCTCAAATCCGAAGTCCTCGGGAGTGATGGTTCTTGTCTTGTACCATCCGTCCTTGATCTCGCAGATCTTGGTAGGTGCGGAAAGTGAGATCTCATCCAGCTTGTCCATTCCGTAGACGACCATTCCACGTTTTACTCCGAGACTTACAAGAACCTGTGCAAGAGGCTCTACGAGATATTCGTCATATACGCCGAGAAGCTGC
>JAGCZE010000088.1 GCA_017960415.1 Lachnospiraceae bacterium | reverse complement strand
TATATATACCAGGATCAGATTGTTTTATTAAAAATTATCGGTATAGTTATTTGGAGAACAGTCTGCTGGAAAGGCAAGAAAAAGCAAGAAAAGGAAGAAAAGCAAGAATAAGGAAGAAAGGCAAGAAAAGCAAAACCGTATAAGAAGGAAAAAGGTTAGGAAACAATATGTCAAAGAAAGAGAATAAAGCGCTCCGGCAGTGGATACGGACGCTCTTGATAATATTATGTTTGAGTTTGCTGTGGGTAGTACCTGCAGGCGGAAGTATCCACGCATATGCATCGGATTCCGAAAATGGCGGCATAGAAGAAATCACAGAAAATGATGGGAATGTCGGCAAAGTGGTTGAAAACGCGAAAGGCGGGAAGGCGAAAAAAGACTCGGACAGCGGAAAGACTAAAGAGGAAGACTCAGAAAGCTCAGACGGAGAAACGACCGAAGAGGAAGACTCAGAAAGCTCTGGCAGCGGAAAGACCGAAGCGGAAGATTCCGACGGCAAGAAAACCGAAGAAGACAATGACAGCGGAAAGACCGAAGCGGAAGACGCAGACGGCAAGAAAACCGAAGAAGACACCGACAGCGGAAAGGCCAAGGATAAAGACAAGGATAAAGCTGAAGATAAAGCTGAGGTCGAAGATGAAGATGATGAGCCTGAGGAAGTCGTAACGAGAAAGAAACCTGCTCTGAAAAAATCCGCAATAACACTGTATGCCGGCTGGAAGGGCTGCGAGATCGCGATCAAAAACCTTGACGAGGAAGATACGGTTACCTATGAGTCTACCAAGGAAAAGGTTGCGACGGTTGACGAAGAGGGGTATATCACTCCGATAAAGAAGGGTTCGACCAAGATAAAGATTACGATCACGGATCCCGATGGACATAAGTATAACCTGAAACTTTCGGTCAATGTCAAGAAGCCTTATTCAGAAGTGACCGATTCGAATGATGTTATTACTACCAACGGTGATTTTACGTTCCGGCTGAAGCGATACGGCCATGAAGAGAGCGTAAAATGGAGTCTGAAAGGTTCACAGTACGCGTCTGTTGAGGCAATATCCGATACGGATTGCGTAGTTACGGGTATAGCGCCCGGTGAGGCTGAGCTTACGGTTACTTGCGGTAAATTCACCGAAACATTTAAGATCGATGTTTATGAGGGGACCGGGACGGCGTTCCGTATTACCGAAGAAAAGCGTCCGTACAAGGATTATTTTACGGGAAGATCTGAATATAACGAATATACAAAAGATTATTATGTTGTAAGGTCTTATCTTGAAAGGCTCTCGACACTGGGCGGAGGAATGCTGATTTTTGCGGCGGGAACCTATCATTTTACGAACACCCTCTGCATTCCCTCGAATACCACTATACTGATCGAGGACGGGGCAACGCTGGTCAAGACAGACTATACGGGAGATCCATGGATCGAGCCCACGCAATCGCTGTTCCAGACGGTCTCGTACAGCCATACCCAGACGAAATTCAGCGAATATAACGGAGAGCATGATATTACGATCATTGGGCAGGGTTCGGCAACCATCGATCTCAATTTTGTAAAGAGCATTGCATTGACCGCAGCTCATTGCCAGCGTCTGACCGTAAAGGGGATCTCCTTCAAGAACCTGAATTCGCTGCATTTTATCGAGCTGGACGCTTCCAAGGATGTTGAAATATCGGGCAATGTCTTCTCGGGCTGCGTTCCTTCCCCTACACAGCGAAAAGAGGCTATCAATATCGATACGCCCGATGAGGAAACCAACGGCTTTAAACAGGGCTGGACAAGCTACGATTGTACTCCGAATCTGAATGTTACGATCAGCGACAATGTTTTTGAAAACCTCGAAACGGCCATCGGCACGCATAAGTACAGTGAAGGCATGTATCATACGAATATTGTGATCAAAAACAATACATTTGTGGATGTGACCAGCTATGTGGTACGCATGATGAACTGGAAGGACTGTGTTGTAAGCGATAATTATTTCATGTTGCGGGAGCGGGCCGATGAGAGCAAGACCGTCAATGCCGTGATCCTGAACGGTGCAGTCAATCCTACCGTAACGGGGAATCTGTTCGATAATTTCACCACAGCGATCAAAGCCGCACACTGGAAGAACTCCGGAAGCGGAAAGATCTACGCGGAGACTTACAACAAGCTTTCAAAGAAAAACCTGAATGCGATGAAGAAGAATAAAGTGGTTGATTGTACAAACAATTATTTCGAGGTTTATACCGTATTCGGCGATAATACGGACCAAAACCTGAAGACCTATAAGTTTACAAAGGGAACTTGATATGCAGAAAATCGTGAAACTGTTAAAAAAGGATCCTATGCTCCTTGTGTCGGTTCTGGCGGCTGTAGTGGCACTTTTTATCACCCCGCCGTCCAAAAGGCTTTTGTCGGATATCGACTGGCACACATTGGCAACACTGTTTATGATGCTTACGGTGCTTGAAGGATTTAAAAAGGAGAACATTTTCAGACATGTACTCAAGCTTGCGGGCAATATCACCACGATGGTCGGTCTTTCGCTGTTCCTCGTATTTTCCGTATTTTTTACATCAATGTTTGTAACAAATGATGTTTCGCTGATCATATTTGTTCCGCTTACGATCATTCTGTTCAGGCAGGGCAACAAAGAGAAATATATACTACCGGTCATATCCATGGAGAATATCGCGGCAGTCAGAGGTTCTCTGCTCACACCTTTCGGAAGTCCGCAGAACCTGTTTATTTTCGGACAATCGGGCGTAACCGCGTTCCGGTTTATCGGATATATGTTCCCGATATGGATAATGTCGGGAGTGTTGCTGGTCATATTCGTCGTATTTCTGTACCGAAAGGATCTGAAACAGACAACGAGTGTAAACAGCGAGAAAGCGGCCGGCGAATGGAAGCCTGAAGGAAAGATCAGGAGAGTGGCTTATCTGTGCATCTTTGCCGTAGTGATCTTCTCGATCGTAAGCCGTACGGAGTACTGGCCTTATATAGCCGCAGCTGTTGCGATCGGAGTATTTATCATCGATAAGAAGATCCTTGCCAAGACCGATTATGTCCTGTTGCTTACGTTTTTCTGTTTCTTTGTATTCTCGTCATCGATCGCAGCCAATCCCGGAATCTCGGACTTTTTAAAGAACTCCGTCACAGGAAACGAATACGCTTGGGCCATAGGCTTAAGCCAGCTGATATCCAACGTACCCGCCGCGATAGTCCTGTACCCTTTTGCCACCAATACCGGAGCCCTGCTCTACGGCCTTGACTCGGCAGGCCTGTGCACACTGATCGGTTCGCTGGCCTCGGTAATAAACTATCGCATATACGTGCGTGAATATCCCGGCAACGGCCTGAAATTCGTAAAGGTATTCACCCTGACCAGCCTCGCCTTCTTCACATTCGTGGTCATCCCCGGCTACCTTATAAGCCGCATTCCTATGTAGAAGACCCGAAGCAAATATCGATACCTGCAAAATGCTGAAATCAGATATTTAGAGGACTTTTTTAGGAGACTAAGCGGGAATCCTCGGTAATTTAATTGCCGAGATGAAAGCGCAAAATAATTACCAAATACATATTAATCGAACAAATGGTTGCTTTTTGATATGCCCTGTGCTATACTATATGTATGAAAGAAAACTTAATCCATTACCGCACATCTATGTGCAATATCAACTACCATATGGTATGGTCTGTCAAATATCGCCGCAAGATTCTTACATCTGAGGTTGAAACATATCTGAAAACTCTTGTTCAGTAGATAGCTGAAGAAAAGGGGGTTTACTGTCCAGCTCTTCGAATGTGGAGAATGTGATCATGTCCACTGTTTTGTGACTGCACCTCCAAAGCTCTCCGTGACCGATATAGTTAAATATCTTAAAGGAATTACGGGAAGAAAACTGTTCGAAAAGTTTCCCGGGATCCGTTCCAAACTGTGGATGGGAGAATTATGGAACCATTCGTATTATTGCGAGACGATAGGCTCTGTTTCAGAGGAAAACATTAAGCGCTATATTGAGCACCAAAGCAAATCTTACTAGGAAGGAGGCACCCCATGCTGTTATCACATAAGTCATCCATAAGACTAAGCAGGAACTATGCAAACATAATCGGACATATGTGCTATGCAGCATATAAGCTTTGGAACATCTGCAATTACGAACGCATCAACTACAAAACACTAAACCTTCCTGTCGGATATCCTGACTGGTACTATCAGAAGAAAGCCCATAAGGATGATATATGGTATAAACAGCTCCCGTCACAGACTGCACAGGAAGTATGCAAGCAGCTTGATAAATCCTGGAAATCCTTTTATTCACTGAGCAGATCCAAAGGGGTGGAAAACCCTAAACCCCCGAGGTTCAAGCAGTCTGGGATCGCGATAACATACATGCAGAATGCGATAGCTCATGAGAGCGGTTCTGATACTGTCCGGCTGTCACTGCCCAGACAGTTAAAGGGATATATGTCGGAAACTTATGGGATAGATGATACTTACCTGTTTCTTAAAAACCAGATTTTTAAGGACATCGATGCCATAAAACAGATCCGGATATATCCTCCTGAAAATGGACAGTCTGATATAATCGTCATATATGAGATCCCGGATACTGCTCCGCTAACCGATAACGGAAGATATCTTGCTGTCGATCTGGGACTGCATAACCTTATGACCTGTTATGATTCAGCCTCGGGAGAAACATTTATAATCGGACGAAAGTATCTCGCTGTTTGTGATTACTTCAACAGGGAAATAGCAAGGGTTCAGGCGCAATGGTCTTCACAGCAGGCAAAACTTGGGATCAGATATCCTAAGACATCAAAACATATCTGTCGGTTATACAGAAAAAGGACCAACAGCATAAATGACTACCTACATAAAATAACAAGATATGTAGTCAATTACTGCAGGGAAAACAGCATCAATACCGTGGTAATAGGAGATATAACAGGCATAAGGGAGAACAAGGATCTTGGCGCAGTCACCAATCAGAAACTTCACTCCCTGCCTTATCGTAAACTGTATGTGATGCTTGAATACAAACTTGCAAAAGAAGGAATATCCTTTATTCTTCAACCGGAAGAATACACAAGTCAGACCAGCCCGCTCAAAAGCAGTGTTGACAGGGAAAATGCTCAAAAGTCAAACTGAGTACACAGAGGCCTAGACAGGGATGGCATTTACTCGTGGAATGCTGACTGTGTCGGGGCATACAATATACTGCGAAGGTATATGAGTAAAGCAGGTATAAGTATAGATATGGATCCTATGCTGATTAAAGTTCCGAAGATACATAAAGTAGCTGTGTAAAAAGCAGTAATGGTGTTATGGACGCACCCTGAATCTACGGAGCGTTAGCTCCGCATATCAGATGCTCGGCAATTCAATTACCGAGTAGTTCACTGTGGTTAATTCTATATCATGTAATTAATGAACAATTCAATATTTTCCATTGACCGCAAATCGTAAAAACCTCAAATGCGGTCAAAAAACAGAAGGGCTTTTGTTGACTGCAAATCGCCAAAACCTCAAATGCGGTCAAAAGACAGGCTATAGAGATGCCTGCAATGCATTTCTGAATTTCCCCGGAATTTGGGAGCATCACTTTAGGAAATTATATGGGTTTTAGTTTCAATTTTGTGGTACTTATGATATGTGGTAAGTTAGTAACAGGCTCGTGATGCGTGTGATACGGGGCGGATTACATTGGGCAAATTGGCCAGTAATCCGCCCCGTATTATACGCAGACAGAGCCGTCACCAAGTCAGTACACTACACTTGACAGAGCCGTCACCAAGTCAGTACACTACACTTGACAGAGCCGTCACCAAGTCAGTACACTACACTTGACAGAGCCGTCACTAAGTCAGTACAGTACACTTGACGAAAACTAAAAAAGCTCTACCGGGAATCATGCATTCTCCTGGTAGAGCTTTATTACTTTCTCTGCGATGGAAAGCCGCGTCACACTGTTGTTCATCGCCTGTTTTTCCAAAAAATGATGGGCTTCAGTCTCGGACATCCCCTTCTTCTCGATAAGGACCAGCTTCGCCCTGTTGACAATCCTGATCTCCTCCATCTTCTCCTCGACAGAGGAGGCTTTTTTTTCGAGGGAACGAAGGCGTTCACGCGCGGATTCGAGCCATTT
>JAGCZE010000087.1 GCA_017960415.1 Lachnospiraceae bacterium | reverse complement strand
TTAAGACTGGGAAAAAGAGCCCTTTTTGAGGATGTAAACATTAAATTCACGGAGGGTAACTGTTACGGTCTGATAGGCGCGAACGGAGCCGGAAAATCGACGTTCCTCAAGATACTTTCCGGACAGCTGGAGCCTACAAAGGGTGAAGTTGTCATGACTCCCGGACAGCGTCTGTCATTCCTTGAACAGGACCATTTCAAATACGACGCCTACAACGTAATGGATACCGTAATCCTCGGAAACAAGCGTCTGTATGAGATCATGAAGGAAAAGGACGCTATCTACGCAAAAGAAGATTTTACAGATGAGGACGGCATCAAGGCAAGTGAGCTTGAAGCCGAATTTGCGAACATGAACGGCTGGGAGGCGGAGTCCGACGCGGCTACGCTTCTGAACGGACTTGGTGTTGATACCGAATATCATTACCAGATGATGTCGGATATCAACGATACACTGAAGGTGAAGGTTCTCCTTGCCCAGGCACTCTTCGGCAATCCCGACGTATTGCTGCTCGACGAGCCTACAAACCACCTTGATCTTGAGGCGATCAGATGGCTCGATGAGTTCCTGATCAATTTCGACAATACCGTTATCGTTGTTTCCCATGACCGTTATTTCCTGAACAAGGTCTGTACACAGATCGCGGATATCGATTATGCGAAGATCCAGCTCTATGCGGGTAATTACGATTTCTGGTATGAGTCCAGCCAGCTGATGATCAAGCAGATGAAGGAAGCCAACAAGAAGAAGGAAGAGAAGATCAAGGAGCTGCAGGAATTCATCCAGCGTTTCTCGGCCAATGCCTCGAAATCGAAACAGGCTACTTCGCGTAAGCGCGCGCTTGAAAAGATCGAGCTCGATACGATCAAGCCTTCAAGCAGAAAGTATCCTTACATTGATTTCAGACCCAACAGGACTATAGGAAATGAGGTCCTTACGGTTAAGAATATTTCGAAGACCATAGACGGCGTAAAGGTTCTCGACAATGTCAGCTTTGTAGTAGGACATGACGACAAGATCGCGTTTGTCGGCGCCAATACACTGGCCAATACCACACTTTTCAGGATCCTTACCGAAGAGATCGAACCCGATGAGGGCAGCTTTAAATGGGGTGTTACCACCGAGCAGAGCTATTTCCCGAAGGATAATACCGAGGAATTCAAAGGCTCCGAGACGATAGTCGATCACCTTATGCCTTTTTCGCCGGTTGACGATCAGCAGTATGTAAGAGGATTCTTAGGCAGGATGCTCTTTACCGGAGAGGACGGCGTGAAGAAGGTCAATGTCCTTTCGGGAGGCGAGAGAGTGCGCGTAATGCTCTCGAAGATGATGATCCTCGGCTCCAACGTGCTTGTAATGGACGAACCCACCAACCACCTTGACATGGAATCGATCACGGCTCTGAACAATGCGCTGATCAAATTCCCGGGCGTTGTCCTGTTTACAGCACTTGATCATCAGTTTATACAGACCACCGCGAACCGCATCATGGAGATACTTCCCGACGGCTCGCTCATAGACAAGATCTCAACTTACGATGACTATCTTGAAAATGATGAGATGGCCCGCAGACGTACAGTACTTGCTGTAAATGAAGAAGAGGGCGAGGATTGATTTCATGACATTTGGCGTAAATAAGCTCGAAAAAGGTTATCAGGCCATTTTCTATGCCCCGAAAGCAAAAGAAGTGAGCATAAAACTGTTTAAAAATGACGGGGAACAGCCATCTGAGAGTTATAAGATGTCGGATCCGGATAATAACATATACGGAAACGGTGTTTTCTCATGCTGTTTTGATACTGATCTCGAAGAATACATTTTCGAAGCAGACGGAAGGTATTATCTTGATCCGCTGGCGCGGCAGCTTGTGGGAGACGATAAATTCGGCATACGTAAAGAAGATAAGGAAAGCTCAGGGAAGAGACATAAAAACATCAGAAAAACCGGCTCCGATATTAAAACCGGCATAAATACAAAATGCAGGCTGTTTAAAAGTGAACATGTTTGTATTCAGAAGAACGATAACTTTAAAACACCCGATTTCGCTGATATGATCATATATAAGCTCCATGTCAGGGGGTTTACGATGCATCCTTCATCAGGAGTCAAGAATCCGGGAACATTTGCCGGTCTGGTTGAAAAGATCCCGTATCTGAAAGAACTTGGGATCAATTCTGTGCTGTTGATGCCGTGTTATGATTTTGATGAAAATATGGAACAGGGCTACGGAGCCGCAGGAAAGCTTAACTTCTGGGGCTATGGAGCCGTAAGCCGCTATTATGCTCCGAAAAGCAGTTATGCAGCCAATCCCGAAAAGGTATGCGAAGAGTTCGCAGAAATGGTCGGAGCCTTCCACAGATCAGGGATCGCTGTTATGATGGAAATGGATTTTGCGAAGAGTGTCCCCGATATTGCCATGCTGGAGGCTCTTCGTTACTGGAGAAGCGAGTATCATGTCGATGGTTTCAGGATCATCGGTGAATACGCGCCCAGACGCATATTTGCCACCGATCCGTGCCTGAACGGGACGCTTCTTATCGGAAGTGTCTGGGATGATGAAAGTGTCAGGGCTCGTGAACAGTCTTCGGCAAATCTTGCGGAATGTAATGATACATTTATGATAGGAGTCCGCAGGTTCATAAAAGGAGACGAGGGCCAGGTCAGGGTATTCTCCGACCTTTTAAGACAGAATTGCGCGCGGACTGCAAAGATCAACTATCTGGCGGACCACGACGGATTTACGCTGAATGATGTATTTTCCTATGATGAACGCCATAATGAAGCCAATGGCGAGATGAACATGGACGGGCGTGAGATAAACTACAGCTGGAACTGTGGTGTTGAAGGCGAGACCGGACGCAGGAACATTGTCAAGCTTCGTATGCGCATGATCAAGAATGCTCTGTGTACGCTGTTTATCAGTCAGGGAACGCCCATGCTGCTCGCTGGCGATGAATTCGGAAACACGCATCAGGGCAATAACAACCCCTATTGCTGTGATAATGAACAGAGCTGGGTTGTATGGGATAAAACCGCGAAAGCCCGTGAGCTGAGGAGCTTTACCAAATCTCTGATCAGGCTTCGCAGGGAGCACAGGGTATTTTCCAATAAGATAGAATTACTCGGGACGGATTACATATACAAGGGCTGTCCGGACGTTTCTTTCCATGGGACAAAAGCCTGGTTCCCGGATTACGGTTATTATTC
>JAGCZE010000086.1 GCA_017960415.1 Lachnospiraceae bacterium | reverse complement strand
AGGCTGCCTATCAAGAACTGTGTGGTTGATACCGGATACCGCCCGACGGCATATAATTTTATCAGAAAACAGGTGGCAGAGGGACATCAGGCATATGTGATCTGTCCGATGATCGATGAAAATGATGAGATAGAAGCCGAAAATGTTCTGGAATATACCGAAAATCTCAGAAGATCGATAAATTCAGGGAAAACTTCGAAAGTCGAAGGCGGTGTGGCAGGACAGGACAAAGAAAACGCATCTGTCATTGTCGAATTTCTGCACGGACGCATGAAAGCAGCCGAGAAAGCTGATATCATGGACCGTTTTGCCGCAGGCGGCATAGACGTTCTTGTATCGACGACCGTGATAGAAGTTGGCGTCAATGTTGCCAATGCAACGGTCATGATGGTTGAAAATTCGGAACGTTTCGGCCTGGCACAGCTTCATCAGTTAAGAGGCAGGGTAGGCCGCGGAGATGCGCAGAGCTACTGCATTTTCATAAAAGGAGCCGGCGGAAGTGACATCGATGAGAGACTGAACATTCTGGTAAAATACAATAACGGCATGAAAGTAGCCGAGGAGGATCTGAAGCTTCGCGGACCCGGTGATTTCTTCGGGACGAGACAGAGCGGGGACATAAGATTCACTCTTTCGGATATCTACGGTGATGCCGATATGCTTAAACTTGCAATTGATTATGTAAACGGTTTGGATTCTAAGGAGTTTGAGAGATTATGCGATTCTCATATTCGAACGAACAGCTTGACAATATAGCCCACGATAACTACGAGGTATTGAGGGCTTATTGTGCTATCCTTGAACGCGAAGGCTACTGGGACGGACCGCGCAGTGTGCTCAGACAGTCTATTTACGTAATGCTTGACATGTATGTGCAGACTGTACTGCTGCGACTTGCGATCTTCTGCGACCGCCTGAACAAGGAAGATAACCGTTTTATCGCCGATCTGCCGGACATCAATGTCTATGAGATCGGGACCCGCGAAGAAGACAATAAGCGCATAGAAGAGCAGACGGACCGGTTTTTCAAATCGCCTCCGATCCTGCTGCAGCTGTGCGGCTTACGCGATCTTAACAAGGGTTCGGGTCTTCTCGGGCTGTTCTTTGACGCGCTGCTCAACATCCAGCTTGCGCTTGCATTCAGGGACAGTGAGAAGACAAGTCTTGTCGCTTCTTTCATCAGGGATTATTATTCAAGGATCGAAGTATTTCTGGGCAATAAGGATAATTACGGCTCGATAGTAAATGAGAGATACATTTTCAAGAAGCTCTGCTCGGATGATTTTGAAAATTCGGCCGAAAACCTCCGCAAATGCGGGGACAGCTTCGAAAAATACAAACAGATCATGATGCTTGTAAGTCCTGCCGAGACAGCCGCGAAATGGGCCCGGAAGGATACAACGACTACAGAACATATCATGCGGGCGGATCCGAACAAGGTCTACAGGAAATATTCTTCGGAAGATGAATATGATGAAGAGCCAGAAGATGATATTTTTGAGGAAGAGGATATTTTCGAAGAGGAAGATATCTTTGATGAGGAGCCGGTAGATCCCGTCAATATTGATACAGACCGCGCGGAAGAGGTTCCGACGACCAAAGAGCAAAGCCTGAGCGGTATCGATGAGCGCAGGGAAAAGGTCCTTCAGGCAGGGATAAGCGTAGAACCTGTCAGCAACCGCGAATCGACCGCCATGAAGAAGGTGCTCGGCGACAGGCCCGATACGGGTATACTCGATACGGGTAGCGAGCTTGACAAGCTCCTTAAGGAACTTGATGATCTTGTAGGACTTGCGGCAGTCAAGGAAGAGGTAAGATCCCTGATAAATCTCATCAAAGTCAGGGCTTTGCGTAAAAAACACAATATGCCTCTGATAGACATGAGTTTCCATATGGTATTTACAGGCAATCCCGGAACAGGAAAGACTACCGTTGCCCGTCTTATCGCCGCGATCTACAGGGAACTCGGGCTCTTAAGCAAGGGACATCTGATAGAAACCGACAGATCCGGACTTGTTGCCGGTTATGTCGGCCAGACTGCGATAAAGGTCAGGGAAGTTGTGGAAAAGGCCTTAGGCGGCGTCCTGTTCATAGATGAGGCTTATTCGCTTAAAGGCAACGCCCAGAATGACTTCGGTGATGAAGCGATAGAAACGCTTGTCAAGATGATGGAAGACCACCGTGACGATCTTGTTGTGATCGTTGCAGGCTACAATGATGAAATGAGGGCCTTTTTAAAGAGCAATACCGGCCTTACGTCACGTTTTAACAGGTTTATCACATTTAATGACTATACATCCGGGGAACTGGTGCTTATCATGGATTCGATGGCTGCAAAGGCCGGATTCAAAATGAGCCCCGAAGCGCATGATAAGGTCGTGGAATTTGTTGAGGGGATGAATGACCTGACCAGACAGGATTTCGGAAATGCGCGCGGGATCAGGAATATGTTCGAAAGGGTCGTTGTAAGCCAGGCCAACAGGATCAGTGAGATCCCCGAGCCTTCTTACGAGGATCTTGAGATGATACTGCCGGAGGATATTTTGGTATAAATGCTTGGGATCGTTTATTTAATACTGTGCTTTGCATTGGGCTACGTTTTGTGCGTGATCTTTTTTCCGGAATTTAACGGAATTGTAAGGCATTCATTCATGGGCGGCAATGTCATGCTTTCTGATT
>JAGCZE010000085.1 GCA_017960415.1 Lachnospiraceae bacterium | reverse complement strand
TATTCACCCTGGCCCGATCTTGATAAGATCATGAGGGAAGAGCATATTCCGCTCTTTGCGCTGGAATCACAGGAGCCGATAAAAGATTTTGATTTTCTCGGGATCACGCTGCAATACGAGATGTGTTACACCAACATCCTTCAGGTGCTCGAACTGTCGGGAATTCCCATATTTGCAAACGAAAGGATGACAGAAGACCCCATCGTCATCGGCGGAGGGCCGTGTTCTTACAATCCGGCACCGTTGGCGGATTATTTCGATATTTTCTATATCGGCGAAGGGGAAACAGTTTATTATGAGATGCTCGATGTTTACAAGGAGCTGAAGTCCCGCGGCGCTTCAAGGCGCGAAATACTTGAAAGACTCGGAAACATCGAGGGACTGTATGTTCCGTCACTGTACAGCGTTTCATACAATAAAGACAGCACGATAGCTGAATTTAAGCCTGTCGCCGATGTTCCTTCCCGTATAAAGAGACAGGTTGTTACGAATCTGTCCGAAACTTTTTATCCGCGCAAGCCGCTTGTACCGTATATGAAAGCGATACAGGACCGGGCGGTGCTGGAGATCCAACGCGGCTGTATCAGGGGCTGCAGATTCTGCCAGGCAGGGATGATCTACAGGCCTATCAGAGAGCGTTCGCTGGAGGTTCTGAAGGAAAATATTATTGATATCATCAACAGTACGGGATATGACGAGATCACTTTGAGCTCTCTTTCAACCAGTGATTATACAAGGCTCGGTGAGCTGCTGGAATATCTGATAGCAGAGATGGGAGAACGGAAGGTCAATATTTCACTGCCGTCATTGAGGATCGACGCATTTTCCCTTGATATCATGAATAAGGTTCAGGATGTCAAGAAATCAAGCCTTACATTTGCGCCGGAAGGCGGAACCCAGAGGATGCGTAATGTGATCAATAAAGGACTTACGCAGGAACAGATACTCGAAGGTGCCGCAGAGGCGTTCAAAGGCGGATGGAATAAGGTCAAGCTCTATTTCATGCTGGGTCAGCCGACCGAGACGGATGAAGATGTGAAAGGCATTCCGATCCTAGCCAATGAGATCGCCAAGACCTATTATGATACGGTTCCGAAAGAACAACGCCAGGGCAAGGTGGCTATCACTATCAGTACTTCCTACTTTGTTCCCAAGCCCTTTACGCCGTTCCAATGGGTAGGACAGATCGCTCCGGATGAGTATCTGCGCAGGAAGTCGGTATTGAACGAAACCTTAAAGCAGCAGCTCAATGCCAAGAGCATCAAATATAACTGGCATGACAGTGCGACTTCATACCTTGAAGGACTGCTGGCACGCGGAGACAGAAGAGTCGGAAGAGTAGTGTATGAGGCTTATAAGCAGGGATGCATCTTTGATGCCTGGACCGATTTCTTTGAAATGTCAAAATGGGAAAAGGCGATAGAACTGGCCGGGATCGATCCCGATTTTTATACGTTGCGCGAACGCAGCCGTGATGAAATCCTGCCGTGGGATTTTATCGACACGGGTATTTCAAAGAAGTTCCTGCTGCGCGAATGGGACAATGCATTGAAGGAAAAAGTAACCGAAAACTGCCGCGAAGGCTGTGCCGGCTGCGGATGTTCCGGATGGCAGACAGGTGTATGCGTAGAAGCCAGGGGCTGAAAAAATAATAGAATGAAGGTATACAAGATGAAGCAGCGAAGGCCGGCATTTGTGCCGGGGCGGATATGCTGTTTTGAGGGATTTAAATGATATTCAGGATAAAATTTGCAAAATTCGGTGTAGTCAGATACATCGGTCATCTTGATGTAATGCGGTATTTTCAGAAGGTTATCAGAAGATCGGGGCTCCCCGTCGCTTATTCGCAGGGCTTCAGTCCCCATCAGCTGATGAGCTTCGCGCTTCCGCTGGGCGTGGGTATTACAAGTGACGGCGAGTATATGGAAGCCGAGTTTGATGACGAAGCTCTGAAAAAAGTCATTAACGGAGATGAAGAAAAATATCTTTTGGAGAAGCTCTCGGAATATACGACCGAAGGGTTCGAGATTCTTGACGTAATGCGTCTGCCCGATCCGAAGCCGAATGTTCACCGGGATAAGGCAATGTCTCTTGTTTCGGCCGCTGCTTATCTGATCAGGGTGAAGGACGGTTATGAAGAAAAGATTGGATTCAGCTCACAGGCGGATTTCTTCGGCAGATTTGAAAGATTTCTTTCCGGTGAGACCATCACGGTAACCAAAAAGACAAAGAAAAATGAAAAAGAACTGAACCTGAAGGAATTCATTTACGGATACGCCGGGACGGTGACTTTCGGTTCGGCAGCGCATGCACGCAGTTATAACAATGGCATGCAGATATGTATAAAGCTCGCCGCAGGCAGCGTGATGAACATAAAGCCCGAGTTGTTGCTTGAGGCTTTCATGGCGTATTGCGTGCATGAATACGATGAGAATGCATTTGCGATCCACAGATGCGAACTTTACATGGGGGAACCCGGCCGGCATGAGCCACTTATGAGGTCTTGAGATGGGAAGTAAATTGATATATATCAGGGATAACAGACGTATCATCACAGGCCTTGTGGATGATACGGGACTCGTTGAAGTCCAGGCGGACCCGGTGGACGACGACAGTCTGCTGGGCAATGTTTATCTCGGCAAGGTTAAGAATATCGTAAAGAATATCAATTCCGCATTTGTGGAAGTTGAAAACGGAAAGATGTGCTATCTGGCCCTCTCGGACGTCAAATCGCCGGTCATGGGCTCCAACGATCATCCCGGCAAATTAAGAGCCGGCGATGAATTGATAGTACAGGTTGTAAGAGACAGCGCCAGGAACAAGGCGCCTTTGGCTACTTCGGATTTCAGCCTTGCAGGCAAATATGTCGTTCTGGTCCACGGAAGAGCCGCCATCGGGATATCACAGAAGATCAAGGACGAGGCAAAAAGAAAAAGACTGAAAGAAATTCTGAAACCGTATCTGAACGAACATTATGCATTCATTGTCAGGACCAACGCCGAAAGTGCTCCCGAAGAGCTGCTTGAGCGTGAAGTGGCAAGACTTGCCAATGATTACCGGCAGATAGTTGAGTTCGGTGTCCATTGGAAATGCTTTTCCAAACTGTATTCGACTCCGCCCGCATATCTTTGGGAGATCAGGGACGGATACGCGGAAGATATCGATGAGATAAAGACCGATGATGATATGATCTACGATCAGTTGAAGGATTATCTTCGGGATTATCAGCCGGAAGACGCTGCCAAGCTGGTAAAATATACCGACAGACAGCTGCCGCTTGCGAAGCTGTACGGCATTATGGAAAAGATCAACAAAGCCCTGAAAGAGCGTGTTTGGCTTGACAGCGGGGCTTATCTGGTCATTCAGCCGACAGAAGCCCTGACGGTGATCGACGTGAATACGG
>JAGCZE010000084.1 GCA_017960415.1 Lachnospiraceae bacterium | reverse complement strand
CGTTTGTTGATCCGCTCATATATTTTTTCCCTGTCATCAATAAGGACGAAATACCTGAAATCATATGGCGAAACATTCTGCGCCTGTTCTTCGTTGTGCTCGGACATTTTCTTTCCTGTCAGTTCATAAAATTCCAGCGAATGCAGCAACCTCTTAGTGTTATTTGGATGAATGATCCCGGCATAAACCGGATCAATCTTTTTGAGCCGCTCAAACAGATACATAGAACCGTTGGTCTCAAGCTCATGTTCGAGACGCTGCCTGATCTTGCGGGCTTTTTCGTCATCATCTTCGGTAAAATCGATGTCATACAGGACCGCCTGTATATAGAATCCTGTCCCTCCGCAAATGATGGGGATGTGTCCGCGGCTGCTGATATCTTCTATGGCCTTTTTGGCAAGCTCTTTAAACCGCAGCACACCGAATTCTTCATCCGGGTCGATAATGTCGATCAGATGATGGGGAACTCCGTCCATCTCTTCATCCGTGATCTTTGCGGTTCCGATATCCATACTGCGGTAAACCTGCATGGAATCGGCGGAAATGATCTCTCCCCCGATCCTTTTAGCAAGCTCCACAGCGACTTTGCTCTTCCCGACCGCAGTCGGTCCGTTAATAATGATCAATCTCATATTATCCGCTTAAATTTCTTCTCCAGTTCCTGTTTTGTCATCTCAATAATGACCGGTCTTCCGTGAGGACAATTAAAGGGATTTTCAAGCTTTAACAGATCCTCAATGAGTTTTCTTGCTTCGTCGTACGACAGTTTTGTATTTCCTTTTACGGCAGCTTTGCAGGCTGACGTGGCAAGTCGGTCCTTCAGAGAAGCCGACCTGCTGACGTTCGTTTCGGTGCCTGAACCTGTCATAAATGAATCAACCAGCTCGCGCAGCAATTCTTCCGGCTCCAACCCGTATGTCATCAGCGGGATCCCGCTCAGATGATATTCATTGCCCGAAAAATGTTCAATATCAAATCCCATTGCATTCAGATCTTCTATATGTTCGTCAATGCAGGCACATTCCGGCTTCGAGAAGCTCATGATTATGGACGGTGAAAGCATCTGTGATTCAAATACTTCTTCGGCGTTTTTGGCGCATATCCGTTCATAGATGATCTTTTCATGGGCGGCATGCTGATCGATAATATACATGACACCCGCACGTTCCACGATCCAATAAGTAGCAAATACCTGTCCGATTATCTTATATCCTTCTTCAAGGCCTTTTCGGAATTCTTCGCTGGTCTCCGGAAGGATTCCGTTGATCGATCTGGAATCTTCACTGTCTACGGTAAATCTGAGCTGGGTATTTGAAGCATCCGTAATGTCTTTCGAATTTTGATCGAATAAAGTATCCGATGGATCTTTCGAATTCAGTTCATTAGAAACTTCCGCGAAAATTTGTGAATAATTTCTATTTGAAGCTTTTAAACCGGATTCAGCATTTAAAACAGTTGAAACTTCTGCCCCGGCTTTCACATACGGATTAATTAAAGCTCCCGCATATCCGTTCTCACCTGGCCAGGCATTTTTTTCTACATTTCCGTCTCTTCCCTGAGGCAGTCTTCCATCCTTATAGCTACTCTCAAATGTCGGAGAAGCTTCTTCCACATATCCGGGATATTCATCGGTTTGGTCATTTCCCTGCCCATACGGCTTTCCAATTGCCATATCTACTGAAGGTGCAGATTTATATGCCTTACCGGTTGCAGATGAAGGAGTAAATGCCGGTCCGCTCCCGCCCAGTTTCCTTCGTTCATTTACATTTGATTCAAATGGCTCGGCTGATTTTTGAATGGCCGTATCCGATAATACACGGGATTTTGCGTCCTCCTTTGTGTCTGCTTTGTCTCCCGCTGCATCAGGGATCATCAGAGACTTTCTGAGGGCCTTAGTCAATATCGCGTATACTGTATTAAATACGTCCTGCGGCTGTTCGAACCTGATCTCCTGCTTGGAGGGATGTACATTTACATCGACCTTTTCGGGATCGATGGTTATGTTCAATACTGTAAACGGATATTTGTGCTGCATCATGTACGGTGCAAATGCCTCTTCTATGGCTTTTGAAACAATATTGTTGCGAATATATCGTCCGTTTACGAAATAGTGCTCCATGGCCCTGTTTGAGCGTGTAACAACCGGCTTCGCGATATATCCGCTTATTGATATTCCCGGAACTGTTTTTTCATTGAGTTTTCGCTCAATTAATCTTTCAGCCAGAGAAGAAACGCTCTCAGATTCTTCGTTCTTTCTGTAAGAACAATTTTCATTTTCATCCTCTCCGACTTTGATCAGCGATGATGTAATATCCCTGCCGTATATCCCGTAAATGACTTCATCCAGCTTGTTGTTTCCCTTCGTAAATATAACGGTTTTTCCGTTGTTAATGTATTTTATTGATACTTCGGGATGAGACAGCGCGATCTTCTCGATCAGATCGCTGACGTATGAAGCTTCGGTAATGGCTGATTTTAAGAACTTCCTTCTGGCAGGTACGCTTGCAAAGAGATTCCTGACGATCAGCGTCGTTCCTTCAGGACAGCCGGCATCGCACAGAGTACGCTCCTCTCCGCAGTTTACGACATAGCGTGTACCCATTACTTCGCCGGCTAGTTTGGTCAGAACTTCAACCTCCGCAACCGAAGCAATACTTGCAAGCGCTTCACCTCGAAATCCCAGGCTCATGACATCGATCAGATCGGCAGCAGTCTTGATCTTACTTGTAGCATGGCTCGTAAATGCTTTCCTGATCTCGGAAGGTTCGATACCGCATCCGTTGTCGGTCACACGGATCGTATCTATACCACCGCCCTTGATTTCGCAGGTAATGGCATTTGAACCCGCATCGATCGCATTTTCGATCAGTTCCTTTACAACGGATGCCGGTCTTTCGATCACCTCGCCGGCCGCGATCTGATTGATCGTATTCTGATCAAGTATGTTAATTTTTGCCATTTCAAATCTCCGTGATTTATTGCCGGTTTCCCGGCATCTTCTGCATAGTTTCAGCCGTTCACTGCCGGTTTCCCGGCATTTTCTGTAAATTTTCTGCTATTTGGTGCTGGTTTCCCGGCATTTTCTGCATAGTTTCAGCTATTTATTGCTCTTACCCAAGCAGTTCCTGCAGCTTTGCAAGTTCATTAAGTGCCTCAATGGGTTTTAAATCATCCACTCGTATTTTTCGCAGCGCATCCGCCACCAGTTCTGCTGTTGAAGCCCCATTTGATCCCGAAGCAGCACCTGAGCTTTCCGGAATTTCCGAAGCATCCCCTCCCCAGAACAGCGACATCTGACCCTCGGTCGTTCCTGATGCCCCATTTTTTCTGGCAGAATTTCTTCGGCGGGTGATGACCTGCGCGTTGTTCCTGACCTTGGCGTTGATATCATTATCGGTCAAGAGTTCAACAATTTCGTGAGCTCTGTCGAGGACGGATCTGGGCAATCCGGCAAGCCTTGCCACCTGGATGCCGTAGCTTTTGTCCGCGCCGCCTTTTACGATCTTTCTGAGGAAAATGATATCCTCACCCTGCTCCTTGACAGCAATGCAGTAATTGTTCACACCGTCTAGCTTATCCTCGAGCTCCGTCAGTTCGTGATAATGAGTTGCAAACAATGTCTTGGCGCCCAGCTTCTTCTTATCGCAAATATATTCAACAACAGACCAGGCTATTCCGAGTCCGTCAAATGTAGATGTTCCTCTTCCGATCTCGTCAAGGATCAGCAGGCTTTTGGAAGTAGCACATTTCAGAATATGGGCTACTTCATTCATCTCGACCATAAATGTCGACTGTCCGCTGGCAAGATCGTCGCTGGCCCCGACTCTCGTAAATATCCTGTCGCAAATACCGATATCGGCCGAATCAGCAGGCACATAGAACCCGCATTGTGCCATTAGGGTAATAAGAGCCGACTGGCGCATATAAGTCGATTTTCCGGCCATATTCGGACCCGTAATGACCGCTACCCTGTTCTTGTCATTATCGAGATAAGTATCATTACCGATAAAGGCTTCCATGCCGATAAACTGCTCAACTACAGGATGCCTTCCGTTTTTGATATTTATGATCCCTTTTGTATTGATCTGCGGGCGGACATACTGATTCCGCTCCGAAACATATGCAATCGAAGCCAGACAGTCTATGATTGCCACCGCCCGGGCGTCCTTCAGTATACGCTCGATATTGGCCGCAACCGTCTCGCGAACCTCGGTAAAAAGATCATATTCGAGTGAAAACAGCCTATCCTCGGCATGAAGTATCTTGTCCTCCAGTTCTTTCAGCTCCGGAGTCGTATATCTTTCGGCTCCGGTCAGCGTCTGCTTGCGGATCCAGGTTTCGGGCACCAGATTCAAAAATGAGTTCGTAACCTCGAAATAGTATCCGAAAACCTTGTTATATCTGATCCTTAAGCCTTTGATACCGGTATTTTCCCGTTCCCTCTCTTCGAGCCTGATCAGCCAGTTTTTCCCGTCATTTTTGATCGACCGCAATTCATCCACCTGGGAATTGTAGCCTTCTTTTATGATACCGCCCTCCTTGATCTGAAAAGGAGGATCCTCCACTATGGCTTTTTCAACCAGTTCACACAGGTCGCTCAATACATCGATCTCATCAAAGGTATTCCTCAAGATCGCCGAAACAAAGTCAGAACCGGCATTTTTTATAGGCTGAAGATATTTTACAGAGGATAAAAAAGCGATCAGATCTTTCGGTCCGGCATTCCTGTAGCTGATCCTGCCTGCGAGACGCTCCAGATCATAAATTCCTGCAAGATACTCCCTGATCTCTTCGCGGTCTATATGCCTGTCATACAATTCGGTAACGGCATCAAGTCTGTCTTCAATGAATTCCTTATCAAGCAGGGGCTGTTCGATAAAAGTGCGCAGCATTCTTGCGCCCATGGCGGTTTTGGTCTTATCGAGCACCCACAACAGTGATCCTCTTTTATTCTTTTCACGCAGTGTCTCGGTCAGTTCCAGGTTTCTTCTCGCATAACTGTCAAGCACCATGAAACGGCCGCTCACATATGTTACGATCTGTGTAATGTGAGTCAGTTCATTCTTCTGTGTCTCATACAGATATTTCAGCATTCCGCCGCTGCAGAGTGTCTGTACTTCATCAAGAACCGGTGTTTTCTGCCTGAAATGATCCTTAATAAGCTTCCTTGCAGCCCCTATCTCAAAATAGCCTTCATTCAGCATTGTACGGCTGGCTTTAAGCCTCAGTGCCAGCTGATCAAGATCAAGGCCGCTCATTTCCACATAAGAACCGTAAATCAGCTCTTTCGGTGAATATCTCTCTATCTCGTCCTCAGCTGAGGATGCATCGCTGCATTCGGTAAGATAAAAATCTCCTGTTGAAACATCACATGCCGATAGTCCGAACATATCTCCCGAATAATAAACACATACGATATATGAATTACGCGTCTCATCAAGTGATTCGGCCGAAGTATTGGTTCCCGGCGTCACAATACGGACAACATCACGCTGAACTATGCCCTTGGCAAGCTTCGGATCCTCTGTCTGCTCACATATCGCAACCTTATGCCCATTATCGACGAGCCGGGTCATATAGCCCTCATATGAATGGAAAGGGATGCCGCACATTACGATACGTTTTTCGAGACCTGCGTTCTTGCCCGTAAGTGTCAGCTCAAGCTCACGTCCGGCCAGCAGCGCGTCCTCAAAGAACATCTCATAAAAATCTCCGAGTCTATAGAATAAGATACAGTCCATATACCCGGATTTCGTTTCTATATACTGGCGCATCATCGGTGAGACTTTTTCCTTATCAACCTCACCGATGTGCTCGATCTTTTCTTCAATCACTTTGAAACATACCTCTTTTCGGAATCTTTTATAAGCTATATCAAGTTTTCATACCCGATCATTTACATTCTGAAATGATCAGTTTACCGACCACTCACCGGTTTTTACATATCTTTCAGCCATATTTACAGCCGCATCGACGGTTTCCTGGGGATATCCCATTATCTTCAGCAGACTGATGGCATTCCTTGAGGTGGCGCGGCCGGGCTTTAGCCTGTAATCAAATCTGATCTCATTATCCATGATCTGCTCTTCAAAATGATAATTCTCGAAATCCTCTTCAAGCAGATGAGTCAGCTCGATATCATGGGTTGCGGCAATACATAAGGCATTGGAATTGCTCAGTCCGTGCAGTATCCTCGTAGATGCCGCGATACGTTCAACCGTATTTGTTCCGCGCAATACTTCATCGATAAAGCAAAGCACGGGAGTCTCAGATACATCCTTTTTCTGAGCCGCATCGATAATGCGTTTCAGGCTTTTGATCTCAACAATATAATAACTCTCTCCGCTTTCGATATCGTCTCTTAAGGCCATGGAAGTCATTACCCTGAACATGCCGGCCTCATAATGCTCTGCAAGCACTGTGTGGATCGACTGGGCCATTATGGCATTGAGAGCAACGGTCTTTAAGAAGGTGGATTTACCCGAAGCATTCGAACCCGTAAGCAGTATCGAACGCGATGTATGCAGATCATTGGTCACAGGGTCGTTTAGCAACGGATGTGCCAGGCCTGTTGCATCAAGAGAACCGGTATTGTCAGTAAATACCGGGATACTGTATCTTCCTTCATTGAGTTTTCTGTATGAGGCAAATGCCAGCATACAATCAAGAAATCCCACCGTTTCAAATATCTCTTCAAATTCATCCACATGCTTCGAAAACTCCTTCAGCATAGTGTTGAACTTGATCAGATCGATATGGAAGGCCATTTTCAGATAATCAAGAATCAGCTCTAAAGGCCCGGCTCCCGCGCCGGACATGATGAAGAAAGAATTGCGTTTCATCCTGTTAAAGGATTCGGAACGTGAAACAATCCTGTCAAAATAATCCTTTAATTCGCTGTCTTCGGTATTTTTAAGTTCTTTGGCCTGTTCCAGCATGCGCAGGATGAAAAAAACAATCGTAAAATATCCTTCAACCTGTGATTTTCTCCTGAAATATGTGATCACATTGACGAAGAACATTATGATCGTCAGAAATACGCCCCAAACAGGGATGAAAAATATTGAACCGATGGCAGCAAGAAGCAGGCATGCCTGAAAGATATGGATCAGTGAACTGTCTGCCTCCATATCCTTTAATCTGTTCATGTATTCATAAGCCGAAATATTTTTCAAATTGCCGATTTTCAGCAGTTTTACACTCAGATCGGTCCTTTTTTTATCATCATTTAACAGATGTGTGATGACTCTTTCGCGTTCTTCGAGCTCTTCCTTCGAAGACGAAGGATTGCGAAGAAGATGATACAGATATTCTTCACCTATTGCACAGCGGCACGAGTTTAATTTGCCGTAAACACGGGGCATATCCGTATCTTCCCAGGTTATATCGTCAATATGGCAGTCGGTTTCGGGACGGTGCTTGCTGTATTACGATAT
>JAGCZE010000083.1 GCA_017960415.1 Lachnospiraceae bacterium | reverse complement strand
CCCCCGGTCCCCTTTATCGGACACGAAGCTACGCCGATTGATTTTAACGGCGACGGTCAGCATGAATTCTATTGTACCGAAGGTGACATGAAGGGTTGTATCCTTGATGCGAAGGGCAATTATCTGGGCTTTGCCGGCGGCGACACTGTCAGGTCGGGCAAGGTCATGAACCATCCGGGCGAGACGCTGATGGTATATTACCGTGAGCAGGGCAAGGTAAGGATCTGGGGCGATGCGGATGCCATAGAGAATGAATTTACGAAGGAACGTTTCAGCCATCCCTATCATTTCAGGATGCAGCATTTTATGGGTACGGGCTATAACCACATTCACGGGCATGTGTCGTGTGGGATGTGAGATTAACTTATTACTATTCACAGATATGCCAGCGGAAATCCTTCTGAAAGCGAGCTTTCAAGAAGTATTTCTGATTGGTATATACTGCGAATAGTTACAAGTCGTTGATATGAGGTCAGCATGAAAGACAGAAGTGCATCGTATATTTACAAGACCGCCAGCGGCATACCGGTCTCGAATATCCTTGAATTCCTGGCACTCGGCGGCGGAGATGAGGAGACGCTCAGGACTCTCGCGAAGGTTCTGCTTGATTATGTGAATTCGCGGCGTGACTGTGCGGATTTCAGGGCCGCATATATGACAAGGATCCTGTATTCCTACGAAGAGATGCTGCCCCCGGACGTTACGCAAAGCTATAAGGCGGCGCTCCTTGCGTTTCCCTACGAGGACTGCGGCGGGCACAGTATGTGTACCTGGACTGAGAATCACAGGCTCTATGCTGCAGGAACCGAATATCTGCTTGCACAAAAATACCCGGAGGAAACCTTCGGTGACGGGAAGGACAGCACCTATCATCTCAAACACGCGGAAGAAGAGCTGAAGACCGGGCTTGGGGAGATGCTCAAATACGGATTTGCGGAGTGGGGAAGCAACAATTACTATTCCGAGACCATGGCGGGGCTTGCGAATCTTGTGCAGTTTCTGCCGGCGGGCGGCTTGCGCGGTGTCGATCCGGAAACACCTGTGAATAATGAACTCAAAAAGCCCGGTACCAAATATGATCAGAGAAATCTATCGGTACAGCAATCAGCCGGATCCGGCTGTGAAGGCCGGGATATCATCAGGCAGCAGGCTGAAAAAGCCCTTCTTATGATGGCTTACGATATTCTTTCCCAGACTTTTTACAACGGCGGATATGTATACAATCCGGCCTGTGCCCGCGCATACGCGGACAATAAAGTATCTTCGGCTGTCGGTAATTATCTTGAGCCCCAGATAAGGGCCATGCGTGGAGAGACGGTAACGCGGTTTAAGGAGAAGGAAGGTTGCATGATCCTGCTCCTTGCATCAAGAGATAAAGACGGAAAGCCTTTATTTACTATCCCTGAAGAATGGCTGAAGCTGCCTGATGAAGACGGCAGGGAGACAGCCCTGATGCAGGGAGTGGATATTGATGAGTATGCAAATGAAGGGCTTGACAGGTATTCACCTTCAAATGTCCGTTTTGCGTTCAAGGCCGGAGCAATCTCGGATCATAGAGTGATATGTCGGAGTGCAAGATATCTCCGGGAGTCGGGCCTGGTGGACAATGGGATGCTCAAAAGCCTCAAACCGTTTGTTAAGCCGATCCTCTATCGGACAGGCTTGCTGAAGGTCATGAAAAGATTTGTGCCTACGGGGTTTGACGGTGCGGCAATGGAGAAGGGCAGGGTTTATACATTTGCGAACCGTGATTATTCGGTCTCGGCAGCCTTTGACTACCGCGTCGGGCAGGTTTTGTTCCAGCAGAACAGCCTCGCCGTAAATCTTTCCCATAATATCAGCCTGTTTGCGACAAATCCTTATACGGGTCCCGGGAAAAAAGGATCGCCCGGATACTGGATCGGAAGCGGCGTCGCACCCCGCACCGCGGCATACAGGAATCTGGCTGTCTGCATTTTTGATCTGAAACGGGCAAAGAAGGATTTCAGATATACTCATCTTTTCCTGCCTGTCGGTTTGTTTGATGAGACCGATATTAGCAGGCTGAATGAGGGGATCGTATTTGTGAGGACCGGAAACGTGAACCTGTGCGTCAGGACCAATGCGGGAGCGGCGTTCAGACCCGCCGCGGAGAGCCTGAAGACCGATATTGCGATGTATCAGGATGAGAAGGTACCGGAGGGATATTTCTTGTCCGAATACGATCTGGTCAACAGGGCCCGCGGGAAGCATTTTTATGTTTTTGAGGTTGATGATACGTTGGGTTTCGAGGAGTTTAAAACACAGGCGGGGCAAAGAGAGCTCACATTTTCCGAAAAGGACAGACTCTTAAGATACTCTCTTTACGATTGCAGATTGGAATATGAGGGCGCATTTTCTATAGGCGGGAAGGAATTCGTACCCGGTTTTAAGCGACCGTACCGGTAATTTGCCGATGATATGGCAGGGAAGGAAGGCTGACCATGAAAAGTGAAAAAAAGAAAAAGATCATTTTGGCTGTTTTACTTGGACTTGCAGGCATTCTGATCATTGCGGGAGTGGTAGTCCAGCTGATAATACCGGTGACTTACGAAATAGACAGCTCGCTTATTGCCAAAAATCCCGATTATAACGTATTTGTCGAAAAAAGGAACGGCTACACCACCTTGGTAAAAAAGGACAGTGCCGGCAATGTGCTCGATGATGATTTCAAGGTCATCGGATTTACGGACATGCACCTTGATCTGAAGAAGGACAAGGGCAACTATACGATGGAGTATCTGATCCGCAATATCGTAAATGAAAAGCCCGATCTTGTGGTGTTTGTCGGAGACAATATAACATCGGGACTTAACTGGCGCCGTGTCAGACAGCTGTGCAGGGTAATGGAGGACCTCGGCGTGTATTGGGACTGCGTTCTCGGAAATCATGAAGGAGACAATTTCTGGAGTGTTTCGCGGTCGAGGATGATAAAGGTTTTCTCGTCCTACGATCATTGCCTTGCAGAGTCCGGCAAAAAGCATACGGCAGACGGCGAAGAGGTCTGGGGTAACGGTAATCATGTCATTAACCTTGCGAATTCCAATGGTGTGACCCGTTCGCTCTATTTTATCGACGGCGGTGCATATATGAGCCCGGAGGATATGATAAAGTACGATGCCGAATTTGACGATAAGGATCACAATGATTACGATTATGTCAAGGAAAGCCAGATCAAATGGTACAGTGAAACCGTGGCGGCGATCGATGCGGCTGAAGGCAGGAAGATAAAGTCGGTGGTTTTTGACCATATTGCTTTACCCGAATATACGATCGCATACAATGAGCTCACCGGTGAGAGTGAGCCGACAATGGACATCCCTGCATACAATGTGAAAAACGCCGACGGCGACTGCATCATTATGGGCCAGCGCCGCGAAACCGTCTGCAATTCGGGCCATAACAGCGGTTTCTTTGATGCGATCCTGAAGGCTGCATCTACTGATCTGTTTGTCTGCGGTCATGATCATGTCAATGATTTTGTCCTGACCTATAAGGGCGTCTGGCTTTCATATAACGAGCCTTCGGGTTATTCGAGCTACAACATGATCACATCGCAGCGTTCCGATACGATGATCACGGGCTATACAAGGTATACATTTAAGCCGGATGCGAGCTTTATTCTTGAACAGTTCCACAATTGTGATCTGTATCCGGAGGCGCAGGCAGATATCGCGAAGCTGTATCAGTGACCGGCTGTTGAAAAATACAGGCTTTTCGTATATCTGTACCGGTTCGGTAAGAAATGCTTTGTTGATTTTTAGGCATTTTCCATGTATAATAATCATCGAAAACTGCTGTTGCCGGGATGTTGGTTATTATTTTCAGGACGTAAGTTGATCCGGTAAAAATGCGGTTTAAACAAAGAATAACGGAGGATTTGTTAAGTATGAAGCAGCTGAAGCCGATCACGAACAAATTGTTATGGCTATTTGCGCTGGGGCAATTCGGATGGAGCCTGTTGTCCGGTGTGGTTTCGAACTGGATGGTATATTATTACAGCGGAACGCCGACCGAGCAGAATCCGAATACGGGTATCTTCGCTTCGGGGATCACACAGGAACCGATCCTGTTTAAACTGACATTATTCGGGCTTGTTCTTGCGGTGGGAAGGATTTTTGATGCGATCACTGATCCGCTTATCGCAGGATGGTCTGACCGCAGCAATTACAAGGGCGGCAGACGTATTCCCTTTATGCGCGCAATGGCGATCCCCTTCTCTTTGTGTATGGTCGGGCTGTTTGTGATACCGCAGACCGATAGTATCGGATTGAACGATTTTGCACTGTTTGTGCTCCTGATGCTGTTCTATCTGTTCATGACAATGTTCTGTACTCCGTACAATGCACTTATTGCCGAGCTCGGTGATACACAGCAGCACAGGATCAATGTTTCTACTTATATATCATTTACGTTTATCGCAGGCCAGAGTATCTCGTTCCTGCTTCCGAACCTGGCAGGCATGCTCGAGGGCAGTTTTGGAGCCAAGGGCGGCATCAGGATGGCTGTTGCGATCATGGCAGCGGTTGCATGCATCGCAATGCTGGTTCCCGCATTACTGATCAGGGAGCGCGATTATATCGACAGCAAGCCCAGCGACACCAAGCCTTTCTCTTCACTTGTCAAGACATTTTCGAATAAACAGTTCAGAAGATTTGTATACAGCGACGTGATCTATTTCTTTGCGCTGACGCTGTTCCAGACAGGACTTGCTTTCTATGAGACCAAGCTTATGGAGATCGAGGATACATACACATTCCTGCTGACCGCTACGATGACGTTTATCAGCGTTTGTCTGTATCCTGTCGTAAATATCCTTGCGAAGAAGATCGGCAAGAAGCTGCTCATCATCATCGGATTCTTCGCATACAGCGGCGTATTCCTGATTACGACACTCTGCGGAAAGGGCTTGGTTTGGGGCTTTGTTATCGCAGTTGCCGCGGCCATCCCGATGGCGATCCTCGGAATCCTGCCCCAGGCCTGCGTTGCCGATGTTGCTGAGCTTACGAGGCTTGAGACCAAAGAAGACAGAAGCGGTATGTTCTTTGCTGCACGTACATTCGCATTTAAGATGGGTCAGGCGATCGCAATGGTCGTATTTACATCGGTTACGGTTTCCGGTACTACAGCCAGTTATCGTACCACGGCCGGAATCGCATTTGTGACCTGCTTTATCGGCGCATGCATCTTCTTCTCCTACGGTGAGAAGCTGATCCTCGGCAAGATCAAAGAGCTGAAGGGCAGCGAGGAGATATAGGATAAATACAGAATAGATAATTGTTCGCCGGGCGAAAGAAAATATACTTGCTTTTTTGGAACCTATCCTATATAATGTCCGTAATGCAGGGACAGTAAATAAACTGCAGATCATACAGTAAGGCTTTGATGGAGATAAGTAGAGGTATTTTTGTATGGCATTTTCCGTGCTGTACACAGCAGCCTTTCAGAGAGCGTCCGGTCGGTGTGAGGACGCAGGTGCGGTGCTTTTCCGGGTGGATTCATCCGGAATATATGATCGCAAGGTCATATTCGAATACCCTCCGGAGCTGCTTCCCGAACGATAAGATGCTAATGGGACCTTTCATTTAATGAAGAAGATGTTTGATCATGGATCGGACAGATCGGATTCCTTTATGAAGAGGTTCATTCAAGTAGGGACAGACGGGTGCGCCCGAGACAGCGCCTGATGTGTGTTGGCACATCGTGAGGGACATTTCGCGAGGAATGTCTGAATAGAGGTGGTACCACGATTATTTCGTCCTCTGTTCCGGAAACGGGGCAGAGGATTTTTGTTTTCCTGTTTCCGATCATAACGGCAGTAGTCTGCCGGACAGACAGGAGATCCGGGCTATTATTCCGATCAGGAGCGCGGGCTGCGGATTTCCGAAAATACACAATGGAAGCTGATCCCGGTTTCGATAACGATTAGTGATTAGCTGATTATTGTATCCAATTATATATAAATATATAAAAGGCGCTCCGGAAAGGATGATAATTATGAAGATTTACGACGAACTCATCGAACGCGGCCTGATTGCTCAGGTTACGGATGAAAAGGAAGTCAGCGAGCTCATTAATTCGGGCAAGGCTACATTTTACATCGGATTCGACTGTACCGCAGACAGCCTTACCGCAGGTCATTTTATGGCGCTGACTCTTATGAAGAGACTCCAGGATGCAGGCAACAGGCCGATCGCTCTTATTGGCGGAGGCACCACGATGATCGGCGATCCTTCGGGAAGGACCGACATGAGAAAGATGCTGACGAGGGAAGACATCGATCACAACGCGGAATGTTTCAAGAAGCAGATGGAGAGCTTCATCGATTTCTCTGATGGCAAGGCACTTATGGTAAATAATGCCGATTGGCTTATGAACCTGAATTACATTGAACTTCTGCGTGAGGTAGGCGCCTGCTTCTCGGTAAATAACATGCTGAGAGCCGAATGCTACAAGCAGCGTATGGAGAAAGGTCTTTCCTTCCTTGAATTCAATTACATGATCATGCAGTCCTACGATTTCTACTACATGTTCCAGAAGTACGGATGTAACCTCGAATTCGGCGGAGATGACCAGTGGAGCAACATGCTCGGCGGAACAGAACTGATCAGAAGGAAGCTGGGTAAGGACGCTCATGCGATGACAATCACCCTTCTTACCGATTCACAGGGAAAGAAGATGGGCAAGACTGCCGGAAATGCTGTATGGCTTGATCCCAATAAGACCTCGCCTTTTGAGTTCTACCAGTACTGGCGTAATGTTGATGACGCCGATGTTATGAAATGCCTGAAGCTGCTGACATTTATTCCTATTGAAGAGCTTCGCGAAATCGAGAAGTGGGATGACTCACGTATCAATGAGAAGAAGATGAGACTCGCACATGAGCTGACCGAGCTGGTTCACGGCAAGGAAGAGGCTGACAAGGCCGAGGCTACTGCAAAAGCACTGTTCTCGGGTGAGGGCGATGATGAAAATATGCCTTCTACAACACTTAATGCCGCAGAGATTCCCGAAGACGGTATCGGTATTATCGATCTGATGAGCATGTGCGGATTGATCCCTTCGAAGGGTGAGGGCCGCAGGCTTGTTGAACAGGGCGGTGTCAGTGTTGACGGCGAGAAGATACCGAAGTTCGATACAAAGATCAGTAAGGAAGCACTTCTGAAAGGTGTTAAGATAAAGAAGGGCAAAAAGGTATTCCACAAAGCAATCGCTGAGTAATATGACAGAAAAAACAAATTGTGATTATTGTATACACAATTAACTCAAAATCGGCAAGAAGTTAATCTATAAATAAGTGAAAAAAGGGGTTGACATAATCTGTGCCGGGTGATATAATGCTATTTGCTGACGCGCCAAAGGGAAGAAAGCAGAT
>JAGCZE010000082.1 GCA_017960415.1 Lachnospiraceae bacterium | reverse complement strand
CAGGTTCCTTCCGTGATAATTCTCCTTCTGACAGTAGTTCCGACATCACTCTTCTTTACGATAATCGCATACCGGCACAACAAATAAACAGCTCTTACCGCACCCGGGAATCCCTCCCGGGTGTTTTTGACATATGCCGTAACAAATGGTAATATGCAACTGGAAATCAGTTACAGGAGATGCTATGTCAGAAAAAATGACCAATTTAATGGAGTATAAGGGCTATCACGCAAAGATCGATTTCGATAATGAAGATGACATCTTTGTTGGACGGGTTATAGGGATAAATGATTCCATTGGTTTTCACGGAAAATCAGTGCGTGAATTAACAGTGGCTTTTCATGATGCGGTGGATAATTATCTGGAGTATTGCAAACAGACAGGTAAGGTTCCCGAAAAAGAATACAAAGGACCATTCAATGTTAGGATCAAGCCGGAACAGCACAGAAAAATAGCTCTTCATGCCGCTAATGAGGGAATTACGATTAATCAGTTCGTATCCCGTGCAATTGAAGACGAACTTGAACTGTTGGAAGGCTAAACGAAGAAGTTACCGCCCGGGAGATTACTCCCGGGTATTTTTATGCTCAAATTTTAATCTGTCTTGTAAACAAGACAAAAACAACCTAATATTGTCTTGCGCACAAGACAAAAATAAGGTAATATTGTCTTGCAGACAAGACAATATACTCTTTCGAACGGAGGATTATATGAACAGAGACATTCTGAAACAGGTAATAATTGATCAAAAAGAAGAATATCTGAGCAATCCGATGATCAGACGGGATGTTGTGTTGGAAGAGAACATAAATTACTGTTTTGTCGGAATAAGGCGAACCGGAAAATCATATATGATGTATCAGCAGATCCGAAATCTGACTGATTCAGGGATCTCTCTCAATGAGATTCTTTATGTGAATTTTGAAGATGAGCGTTTATTGGAAGTCAGTGCTGAAGATCTGAACGTGATCCTTGAGATAGGACTTGAAATGTCCGGAGAAGGTAAAAAGCCTTATGTATTTCTGGATGAGATCCAGAATGTCTCAGGATGGGAGAAGTTTGTCAGACGACTCGCTGATATGAAATACAGGGTAAATATTACCGGAAGCAACAGTAAGATGCTGAGTCATGAGATTGCATCCACTCTGGGTGGACGTTTTATGGTTGTTCAGGTATTCCCATATAATTTCACAGAGTATCTGAATGCACTGGGCAGAAACACAGATTATCATCAGGTTCTGAGCACCACGGATAAAGCGGATATCAGCAAATGCTACGAGCAATATGTTAAATACGGTGCATTCCCCGAACTGGTTGATATTCAGAAAAAGCGGGATTATCTGAATAATATATATCAGACCATCTATATAGGAGACATCCTGACAAGAAACAATATATCCAACGATTTTGCCGTCAGACTGATCCTGAAAAAAATCGCAGAATCCGTAATGAAGCCGATATCATACAGCAGACTGACCAATATTCTGAAAAGCTCGGGAACCGCGATCGGAAAACAGACCGTTATCAACTATGTCGGATATATGATGGACTCCTATCTGCTTTTTGCTGTACAGAATTATGCGGCAAAACTTGTTGAAAAGGAAACCTCTCCAAAATACTATTTTATGGACACCGGACTTTTAGGCCTTCTCACTATGGATTCCGATACCGCTCAGCTGGAGAATCTGGTAGCCATAGAATTGATCAGACGCTTCGGTGCCGGAAATGTTTACTATTTCGAAAGCAATGTAGTGATTGACTTCTATGTTCCGGAGGAAAAACTGGCAATACAGGTCAGCTACAGCATTTCGAATGATGTGAGTACTAAAGAAAGAGAATTGAATGCATTCGATAAGCTTCAAAATCACCTTCCTGATACGAGATTTCTTCTGATCACGAACAGTGAAGAAACCGAGATTGAATATAACAATATTCATGTGGATGTTGTTCCTGCATGGAAGTGGCTTTTGAATGATTAATATCGATAATCTTGAGATTTACTACCGTATTCTAAGCAGACTTTTTTGAATTTAAAAATCCTAATTCAGAGACAATCAAAAAAAAGATAGTAGATGCTTTGCACATAAATGAATATAAAATCAAAAAATAATTGTTGTTGAGTTAATATATGTATACCCGGGAGAATCCCTCCCGGGTGTTTTTATGCCTTTATTGGGCAATTATGTGACTTCCCGCCCCGTGCATACGTCTGTATAATTGTAAGGAGAGGGCGGATCGTCCGCCCGGGAGAACATTATGAAGAAAATAATCCTGATGATCGCAGCACTCCTGCTTATGACCGGATGCGGAAAACCGCATGAATATACCCTCTCGGAAGAGGAATACGAAAGGCTCATCACACTTGACGGCCCGATGTTTTCCTACGGCCGTTATAGTAACGATCTTGTTTTCGGCCGGGATGATTATTGGGAGGGAAGCGGTTTTACCGTTTACTATGACGGCACCATAGAAGGATTCACATCCTATAACCTCTCCGGAGAGTTCACATCATCCGCAACCCTGGAAAAGGAAGACTATATCACCATATACGAGTTCTGCAGAAACTGGATGCAGAGCGATATGAACGGAGCATACGACTATGGCGGATGCGAACAGGATTCCTACAGCTTTGACTTCTATGATGAGGAGGGCGAGCAGCACAACCTCTACTACACGGACAATATCGACGACGATAAGCTGCAGGAGATCGTAGGTATCTACAAGAAATACGATATTAAGATTGAGGTGAATCTGGTATTCAACGTTTTCCAATACCTTGCCGATCCGGGCACTCCGGACCTGTTCGTCACAGAATACAACGAGGCCAAAAACACCGGCTATAAATACGAATGCAGGTACGACGGTACTATGTTATTCGGCGCTGAGCAGTGTGATGACCTGGACTGGTATGTCTATATCCGCCCCGCTGACTCTGCGGAAGGTAATGAACCGTTCATAGTGCAGACATTGCCCGAAACAAGCCTTGAAGAATATGAAGTAAAGAAGGGAGACGTGATATTCGTTTATCCCGAGTATCACGGTGAAGGCGAACCTCCCGAGACCCATATGTGGGGCTACTACTTCCAGCTGTATTGACGAAAAACCGTACCTGTAAAAGAAAATCTTTGGAATAAAGCGGAAACGACGGACTTTGATCCGTCGTTTTTGCATTTCACCCACCGATTTACGCCACTTACCGATAATCGCAAGACAAAAGCCGGGGCATGTTGTATCATCACATCATCAAAAGGATGCATCCCTTAGAGATAAGAAAGGAGAGCGGGAATGAAAGTAAGCGTTGATATTTCCCCCGAATACAAGGAACCCTATGCCGTGATCCATACGGACAAGGTAACGGAGGAGATACAGAGAATGATCGACATCTTCTCGGTAAGTGAAGCTCCCATAACAGCCCTGCAGAACGAAGAGGATATCGTAGTCCTGCAGTCTAAGGAAATATATATGGTAAGAGTCGAGGACGGCGATACCGTGATCTACGGGGAAAAGAATAAATACCGTTCGAAGAAGAGACTCTATGAGCTGGGCGCCCAGCTCGGATCACAGTTCATGCAGATATCCAAGACCACGCTCGTAAACCTGTCCTTTATGGACAGCATCGAGGCAGGATTCAGCGGAACACTGCTCCTGAAGCTCAAGAACGGATGCAGTGATTACGTATCCAGGACATATCTGCCGAAGTTTAAGAAATATCTCGGATTATAGGAGGATAGAATATGAATAACACAGTAAAGGATCTCTTAAAGAGCATAGTAATAAGCATCGGAATGGCACTTACAATATTCAGTCTGGTCTGCGTGATCTTTGACATCGGATACGGCGGGAACTTCAGCCTTGAAAACTACCGCCTCACCAAGATGGTCATCGGCTGTATCATCGTCGGTCTCGGCTTCGGAATTCCCAGCCTCGTCTACAGGAGCGAAAACCTCCCGATGCCCGTCAAGATCCTCGTCCATATGGGAATCGGATGCGTTGTTTACACCATCGTCGGTTTTGCGGTAGGATGGATAGGAGGAAGCGCAACCCTCGGACAAGGCATCGCCATCGCAGCGATTCAGCTCGCTGTTGCCTTCATCATCTGGTTCTGCTTCATGAGATTCTACAGATCCGAAGCTAAGAAGATGAATGACAAGATCCAGCAGATGAAATAGATCTGCATGACAGTAAATACCGGAGGAATTTCATATGACTGATTTCGACAGAGTCAGAAACTACTATAAATATTTCGACGAACAGAACAGATTGCAGAGCAGCGGCAGCGGACGGCTCGAATTCGAAACCACTATGGAAGTGCTTCACGGCTTTCTTCCGGAAAAAGGAAAGATACTTGATCTCGGCGGCGGGGCGGGTGCATACTCGTTCCCGCTTGCTGATGAAGGATACTCCGTAACCCTGGCCGATCTTTCGGAAGAACTGATAGACAAGGCGAGGGAATACGGAAAAGGAAGACCTTTAGCCCCGGAATCCTATGACATAGTAAACGCCACGGACCTGAGCAGATATGCTGACGAAGAGTTTGACGCCGTTATCTTGCTCGGACCTTTATATCACCTGCTTGAAGCATCGGAGAGAGAAAAATGCGTGTCCGAGGCAGGCAGGGTACTTAAGAGCGGCGGAGTGATATTTGCGGGATTTATTCCCAGGCTGTCCGGCACTGTTGGGATCATAGACAGGTATTTCAATCATCCCAACCAGGTGAACGCCGAAACCCTGAGGCAGACCTTCGGAACGGGAAAGTTCAGAAACCTGACCGATGCCGGTTTTCAGGAGGGGTATTATCCCACTTCGGATGAGATTGAGGAGTTGTTTTCGGCAAACGGATTCAGCAGGATGCTTTTAAGGTCACTTCGAGGGATCGGATACGGTAAAGAAGACGCGCTCTACAGGCTTGAAAAAGAAGACCCGGAAATGTATGCGGCCGCAAAGCAGCTGCTTAATGAAACCTCGACCGACAGGGCAATAGTCGAAACGTGCAGCCATGCCGTCTATGTCGGTAGGAAACAGTGACCTGTCCGGTCGGATAAAGGAGATCCCTGATGTCTGAAAAGAAAGCCCTCATAGTAATAGATATGCAGAATGATTACCTGTGGGAAAAGAAAAAGCCCATGTTCACCTACGATACAGATAAACTCGTAAGTGATGTGAACAGGACGATCGAAACCTGTTCCGCACAGGGCTGCGACATCATCTATATCAAGCATGTACTTCCCAAGCTCATGTGGGGCGTCGGCTTTTCCATCAAGGGAACCGAAGGTGCCGAACTTTACCCGGGCCTGAATGTGGTATCGGACCTTATCTTTGAGAAGAACCGTTCCGATTCATATACCTCCAAGGCCTTCCGTACCCATATGCAGCGGGAAGGATATACGGAAGTATTCCTTTGCGGACTGGACGAATGCGGGTGCGTAGGCGCAACGGCAAAAGGAGCTGCGAAAACAGACATAAAGGTTCATATGATTGAAGAATCCATAGGCCGGAGATTCCCCGAGGACAAGATCCGTAAGATGCGCTCGGACCTTAAAGCACTCGGAGTCGAATATATATAAATTTATACCACCGGTATAATGGACAACTAAATTTAAGTATGATATAGTTCATAAAAGATTCACAAAATACTGGGTTCGCCCAAGAAAGGAAAAACGATGTTGATTAACGTTTCTGTAAGAATTATGAATACAGAACATACCTCTTATGCACTGCCCACTTGCAAGCAGCGCTATGGATACGCGTATTATTTACAGCAAGATAACAGACATCGGAAATTTCCCGCATCGAAATAACCCGGACTTCCGGATAGATCAGATGACCGATACCGCTTATCTTGCACAGTGATACAGGATGAGCGGTATTTTTATATCGTTAAGAAAAGGAGAAAATGAAAATGACAAAAGATTTCCCCGTTATCGATATGACCGGTACAGGCAAAAACATAACCCAGCTGAGGGAAGCGGCAGGAATGACCGTAAAGGACCTGCAGAAGATCTTCGGCTTCGCCACCCCTCAGGCGATATACAAATGGCAGCACGGGGCAGCACTGCCCACGATCGACAACCTGATAGTATTATCCGCCGCATTCGGCGTAGCGATCGATGACATCATAGTAGTAGACATCAGACAGATCGCATCCTGACAGGGGCCTGCGGACCGGCCTTGAATTTCTCCCCTTTATAGGTTACGCTTGATTTGCTCAAATCCTATGATCGGAGGAAACAACATGCTATATTTGTTCGGCCTGGCAATGATGGCCCTGGGAATGGTGATGACCGTCAATCCCAAACAGTGCACCAAGGAAGAATTCCGGGATAAACCCGAGATCGTAAAGAAGACCCGCAGAACCGGCATCATCTATATATGCTGCGGCGTGGTCGTGGTGGTACTGTCCTATGTGCTTGGCAGCCTTGGATAAATGAATATCGATAGACAAATTTAACGCCCGGGAGCTTATGCTTCCGGGCTTTTTGCATGTCTGTGGGACATATTT
>JAGCZE010000081.1 GCA_017960415.1 Lachnospiraceae bacterium | reverse complement strand
TATCAATTACCTGTATAACGGAACTCACAAAAAAGGCTATCAGTTCTTTATTACAGACGATACAGCAAACCAGAAGCTGATCGAAGTCCTGAACAATTACAACAGCGATCTCGAAACACAGGTAAAGAAAAAGACCGAAAATATACTGGAAATGCACAACAGGCTGATACTCAGCATGGCAGCTATGGTTGAAAGCCGCGACAATTCCACCGGCGGTCATATAAAACGCACCAGTGAAGTCGTCAGACTCCTCATGGATGAGATCATGAAGGACAATACCTTAAACCTGACCGATGATTTCTGCAGAAACATCATCAAGGCCGCTCCAATGCATGATCTCGGGAAAATAGCCGTAGATGACGCTATTCTTCGCAAGCCCGGACGTTTTGAGCCTTGGGAGTTCGAGAAGATGAAAGCCCATGCGGCCGAAGGAGCCAAAATCGTCCACCAGATCCTTGAAGGGACGGAAGATGTTGATTTTCATATTATTGCTGAGAATGTTGCCCATTACCACCATGAGCGCTGGGACGGTTCCGGTTATCCCGAAGGCCTGAAAGGTGAAGATATCCCTATCGAAGCACGTATCATGGCAATTGCGGATGTGTATGATGCACTGGTCAGCAAACGTGTATATAAGGACGCTATGTCCTTTATGCAGGCAGACCGGATCATTATCGAAGGAATGGGGAAGCATTTTGACAGCAAGCTCGAGAAATACTACATTGCGGCCAGACCGGCCATAGAAAGCTATTACGAAGCCATGAACGAGGAATCGTTCAAAACAGCATGAAAATATAAGGAACTGTGTCATAACAACATTTGTTGTATTGCCGGTTCCTTTTCTCTTGCGGATAAGCGTTGTTTATGATATCTTATATAAGTGTTATTATCCGTTTCGGAAATACACCTATTCAGATCATCGGCAGAAAATGCCGAAAAAAGTCATCATGAGGAGGCGATGCATTATGCCTATCAGGGTTTCAAACGATCTTCCGGCCAAGAAGATCATAGAGGAAGAAAATATTTTCACAATGGACGAGAACCGCGCAATGTCGCAGGATATCCGTCCTTTGGAGATCGCTATCCTCAACCTGATGCCTTTAAAGGAAGCAACCGAGGTACAGATGCTCAGATCCCTGTCAAATACACCGCTGCAGGTCAATCTTACATTTGTGACTACCGCATCCTATGTCGGAAAGAATACCGCCAAAAGCCATTTGGACCAGTTTTATGTTACTACCGAGGATATGATGAAGCATAAATACGACGGTCTGATCATTACAGGCGCTCCGGTCGAGCAGATGGAATTCGAAGAAGTTGCTTACTGGAAAGAGCTGTGCGATGTGATGGAATGGTCGAAGACTAATGTTACTTCAACACTTCATATCTGCTGGGGAGCTCAGGCCGGTATCTACTATCATTACGGCATCAATAAAGAGCCGCTTCCTAAGAAGATGTTCGGTGTGTTCAAGCATACGGTCCATAAAAGAAAAGAACCGCTTGTACGCGGCTTTGACGATGTTTTCTACGTTCCTCACAGCAGACATACGACGGTCGATCCCGAGCTTGTCCGCAACCATCCGGAGCTCACTGTTCTTGCCGATTCCGAAGAAGCCGGCATATGTATGGCCATCGCCAAAGAAGGACGGCAGATTTTTGTGTTCGGCCATCTCGAATATGACCGCATGACGCTTGATACCGAGTATCACCGCGACAAGAATAAAGGACTTGATATCGACATCCCGAAGAACTATTACCCGGATGACGATCCTGAGAACAAGCCGCTTCTTACGTGGCGCGCGCACTGCAACACCATGTATTCGAACTGGCTCAATTACTACGTATATCAGGTTACACCGTATGTTCTGTAAATGCAGACGCTGTCACAGTAAAAATATTGTGGCTGTCGCACTGAGAATGTTGTGGCTGTCGCACTGAGAATGTTGTGGCTGTCGCACTGAAAAATTGCCCTGGAAACAGATTCAAAAACGGATTCCGCGTGGCGAAATTCTATATCCGCTGTTCGAAAGCACTCTCATTTGCAAAAATCGCTAAACTCGCCTGCGGCTCAGACAGTAGCGATTTTTGCAAAAGTGCTTTCTCACACCGGATAAGAATTTCAGCCACTTGTGCATATTGTTTTTGAATCTGTTTCCAGGGCTTGTTTTTCAGGGCGACAGCCTCTTATGTTTTCAGAGCGACAGCCTGTTCTATTTTAGCGTGACAGTTTCTTATGTTTTAGTGCGACTTTTTCTTGCGCTTTTAGAGCGGCAGACTTTTGTTTTTAGCGTGACAACTTATTATGTTTTAGTGCGACAGCTTTTTAGCGTCCACGTTTATATATGGCTTCGAGCTTTCTGCGTACGTAATCCCTTTCGTCTTCTTTCGCAAGATAATATACATAAGAGTCTATAAGTATCTTGGGAGGTAATCCACGTCCAACTAGTTTAAAGTTCACATATCCGCGGTCGATGTACTCTCCTATCGTATCATTTCCGATAAATGCGGGTCTCTTTGTTGCTTCGTCGAATGAAGGTGCCGTTTTGCGGTTCGGGCACGGGAATGGTGTATCCTTGTCAAATGTCAGCTGGCGCAGGCCCTCGTCCGCATAATGTTCCTTTCGTTTGGGGCATTCGGGGTAGCATATCTCATCCACCAGTATCTCAATACGTCCGGCATCAGGTTCAAGAGCCTTGAGGACTTCTTCATTATGATTCAGGTCGTAATCAAGGACCACAAGCAGGTAATCCTTTGCAAGTTCTTCCCTGATCCCTTCAATTCCCTTTATGCGCTTTGTTGTAGATGACAGGTAGCCGAAATCGGGATATTTTTCACGAAGATATTTTTCAAGCACTTCGGAATTGACAAGCACCTGATTGTCCACATGACCGTCACGCGCAATACCGATATTGCTGCTTGCCTTTACCCTTACTGATGTCACATTGCCGGCGCTGTCCTTTCCGGAAGCAAGCTGCATAATGAAATTGCAATATGTGTCATTCAGATGCTTCTCTTCTATCAGAGGATTCGTCCAGGTAAAACGCACAGGGACACCGAAAGAATTATATGAATCGATAACAGCCTTCATATCCTTCTGCGACATCATACCTAACACCGCTCTTCCGCCGTTCCAGATCGCGCCCGGGATCGTGCCGTATACGCTTCCGATCCTGTAACCCTCGCGGAATCTGTAGGGTTCGTCCTTCATCATATGAAGCAGGGTCTGATGTACCGGATAGAATGAACAAAAGCCGGGAAGATGCCAGTAAACCTCTCTCATTTATGCTTCTCCTTTTCTTTACTCAAATCTGCCGGGACGCGGCCTGTTGACCTGTATGATGTGGCTTTCCTCCAGATTACGGAGCAGAAGCAATCTTGCTTCTCCGGCCTTTTCCGGTCTCAACATAAAGTAGGTGTAGGTTTCGATCAGTGAGAACAGGTTCGCTGTACGGCCTTCGATCTTGAAATTGTTGATACCGCGAGGCATATACTCGTCCCAGATCGATTCAACCGAAACGAATGTCGGATAATCCTTGATCCTGTAGATTCCGCCATGATCGCCGTATTCGCAGTACCAGGGCTCAATGGGCTTCTGTTTGTCAGGCGGAAGCTTGCGGTTCTCAAGCACGATCCTGCCGTCACGTGCCATATTGCGGTAATGCTCGCCTCGTCTCGGGCAATTCGGCAGACACAGGCAGTTGATCAGCACTTCAAGCTTCTCGGGCTTGTTGAGTCCGTCTATGATATCCCAATGATTATTCAGATTGTAGTCAAGGACAACATATTTATAATCCTTCTCAAGTTCCGCATTCAGTTCGTCCTTGTCCCTGATCTCCTTGCAGGTCGAGCTGTTGAGCTTGTAGGAAGGATACTTGTCGCGAATATACTGCTCAAGTATGGGCGAGAAGATCATGACCTCATTCATACCATTGTCGCCCACCTGCATGCAGAAGTTGCAGTAAGGATCGTCCAAATCCTCCTCTGTGATCAGAGGACTAGTAAATGTATACCTTACAGGCACTCCGGCATTATTTAAAGCCTTTACGACACCCTGTATATACTGTCTGTCACACTGGTCGCTGGCGATAAATCTTCCGCCGTTCCACAATGCTACGGGGAAGCATCCGAACACCGAGCCTATCTCGACATTATCCCTGAAATACTCCGGATGGGTCTTCAAAAGGCTTATCCAGAACATGTTCAAAGGATAATTCTGCCTTAAACCCGGCAAGTGAAATCTTACCGGGAGATTATCGTTTACATCATTGTTGTTCACTTTTATTCCTCCAATTTACTGCTTTTTCCGAATATCATCGATCATTTGTCTGTCGTTATCTTCTTATCAATCCTTCGCCTGT
>JAGCZE010000080.1 GCA_017960415.1 Lachnospiraceae bacterium | reverse complement strand
CAGAAGGCTTACTGATTCAACGGCTTTTTCAGTATCTTTTTTTGCCATAAGGCCCGTGAGCACAGTACCGACCGCCAAGACAAGAACAAAGATAGCGGTTCCGATGATCGCTATGGAAATGGTACTTTTACTCCTGGTATTCTTCATAAGTACATCTCCTGCCCTGAATGATTGTCCCGCTTCGGAGCAAACCATATTTTAAAATTATATCATAGGAATTTGACAAAATGGTTCCGGGTTGTTTTTCCGGACAGGAGAGAAAAAATCTGTCTGATTTTTATGCCAGGTTCAGCATCAACATATCACTTGCTTCCAGGTCCCGGAAAACCGATCTTATCCAGCATGCTGTCTATCCTGCCTCTGTGGTCATCGTTGTTCTCAGTCGTATAGAAGAATGCGAAAGTATTGCCGGCCCAGTACCAGCCTCCGTAACAATAGCCGTTCACCGGGAAAGCATTGACTGTTCCGTCCAGTGTAAAGTAACAGTACCCGTCGGTGAAGTCGGTTTTCACCGTCCCGTCAAAGGCACCGGACTCCACGTAATTCGCATAGACTTCATCAAACATGGCCTTTGCATCGCTGTCACTGCCGGTATTCCACAAGTATGCCTGAACGCAGTTATAGTAAGCGCCGTCCCTGACTCTGACATCATTGCTGAACGAGACACACTTCACGTCGCTTCCATCCGAACCTGTGAAATTCATAAAATCACCATCTTTTGCCAGTACGTGGGCATCCTTGATGGCCTTTTTAAACTGATCGGGTGTTATGCTTCTGACACCTTTCGGAGCGCATGCCGTTAAGGAAAAGATCATGGCCCCCAGGAGAACAACAGATAACAGACTCTTCAATGACTTACGCATAAAAAACTCCTCCTAAGTGAATGAAGATCCAATCCCTGATATGTCAAATATAAAAGATATTTTATCACAGTATACTACAGGGTTCATTGTACTGAAACTTTGCATGGATGATCAGCATAAGACGGTGCGGCACCGGAAGGCCGATTGTATTAAAATATACTCCTGAACAGACTGATCAATCGCAAAGGAACCCGGATCTGATGAAGATATATTTTGCTCCGCTCGAAGGCATTACAGGTTATATTTTCCGCAATGCTTATAACGGGATCTACGGTCACATCGACAAATACTTTGCGCCATTCATTTCACCGTCAGAAAAATGTCCGATGACGAACCGGGAGAGAAAAGACCTCATTCCCGAAAACAATACCGGGTTATTCCTGGTCCCCCAGATCCTAACGTGCAGTTCAGAATGCTTTATCGAAGCGGCAAAAGAGCTGCATGCCATGGGTTACAAGGAGGTAAACCTGAACCTCGGATGTCCTTCGGGCACCGTCTGTGCCAAAGGCAAAGGTGCAGGGTTTCTTCCGGAGACACCAGCTCTTCAAAGGTTTCTGGATGACATCTATTCCTATGCCGGATCAGATGACATGAAGATATCGGTCAAAACGAGACTCGGCTACTATGATCCGGACGAATTCTACGATCTTCTGGATATCTTTAACGGCTTTCCCGTTAGTGAGCTGATCGTCCATCCCAGGATAAGATCAGACTTTTATAAAGGTGAACCACGGAAGGACTACTTCGCATACGCTTTGGAGCATTCGAAATGTCCTCTTGTATACAACGGAAATGTCTATACCCGAAAAGACTATGATGATTTGTCGGACCTGTTTGCCGGAAGTCCTGACCCGGTAATGTTGGGCAGAGGCCTGATATCTGATCCGTCTCTGGCAGAAAAGCTTAAGGGCCGCGCAACGGAAACTGACTTTAATAAGCTCCGGAGATTGCATGATGCCGTTTATCACGGGTATCAGGAGATAATGTCACCTGACATCAACGTCCTTTACAAGATGAGGGAACTGTGGTCTTACTGGCAGGTCCTTTTCGAAGGCAGGGAACGCGACATCAAGCGCCTGATGAAAGCAAAGAAGTATGCCGAGTACGAGGACATCGCTTACCGCATACTGCCAATAACCGCTGAATTATAATTCCGATTCTCAGCCTCTCAGGATCGCTGTCAGAATCAAAACAAGGATTATCAGAACTATCGGCGACATTATCACTGAAGTCTTTGCAAAGCCTTTGCCTCTTACCGGAGAAACCGAAGCACCTTTAAGAACCTTAATGCCAAGCACAAGACCGGCAACGGCGAGCGCCGCTGCGATAAAAGCCAGTACATATGCCGGTATGGATTCAACGAACTGAGGGCTTTCCGTATCCGACGCGGTTATATAAGCCGCACTGCACAACGCTGCCGCAGTTGCATAGATCGATGCAAATGAGAGGATAAATCCCCAGAGTCCCGTCTTTGAAAAGGGTATATCCTTATTGATTGAGAAATTGTTGCCGCCGGGATTGAACCTTAACCGAAGATCGCAGATCCGGTTGCCTTCGGCCAGGGCCTGCTGAACCCTGTTCTCAGAAACAAAACCGTAGTGTCTGACTCTGTATGTCGGAAAACGCATCTTATTCTCGCCGTAATAGAATTCGAAGAACACAAACCTTCTACCGCCTTGGGCGAACGCGCT
>JAGCZE010000079.1 GCA_017960415.1 Lachnospiraceae bacterium | reverse complement strand
TTGAGAATTCAGTCAGCCTGTTTAAGGTGGACTAATCAGTGAGATTATACCAATCAAAAAAAATATTTGCATAAATTAAACCCCCGGCATACCAAACCGGGGGTTTTACTTATCATTTCTTCTTTCCGGTAATGAATCTGTAAAGGAAGATCAGTAAACAGGTACCGATCACACCGATAATGATCTGGCCGATGATATTGTTGCTGCCGATTCCAAGCAATCCAAATACAAAGCTGCCAAGGAAACCGCCCACGATACCCATGATGATATACCAGAGCAGACCGCTCTTGCTCTTCATGATGATACTTGCCAGCCAACCGCATACTGCACCGATTATGATACTAATGATAATTCCCCACATATACTAACTCTCCTTCCAAAATATATTATTTGTGATATTCTTTATCACTTTTTCTTTAATAACTATACTTCTAAAATGCAATAAATGCAAGTTTTATTATTTTATAAGCTCATGTACCTCATATACCTCTTGTACTTCATGCAGCGAATGAAATGAACTTTCTATTCTCTGTACCAACGCCCGCTCGCTCCGCAGGGCAGCGCAAGTCCGTTTGCCTCAACCGGAAGCCCGATCTCATCGGCTTCAACCTTTCCCTTATGTACCGGTACCACGATACTTCCCAGCAGATAAGCAAGCACTGCCGGCTGCAGGCCTGTTGTATAAGAATTGATCAGAACAAACTCCGCATTATCGCTCAGAAGCTGTGCGCACAATTCAACAAACGGATACAGGCTTTCCTCAAGCTTCCATATTTCTCCCTTAGGCCCTCTGCCGTAAGAAGGCGGATCCATGATGATCGCATCATACTTATTTCCGCGTCTGATCTCGCGCTCCACAAATTTCTTGCAGTCATCTACAATAGAACGTATCGGAGCATCTGCAAGTCCGGACCCGGCCGCATTCTCCTTGGCCCATCCGACCATGCCCTTCGAGGCATCCACATGGGTAACCGCGACACGGCCTCCGGGTGCACCCTCCTTTGCGCAGGCAACCGTAGCTCCGCCTGTGTAGGCAAACAGGTTCAGAATATTCAGTTTCCTGCCGGGCTCCCGATCCAACGCCCTCCGAATCCTTCCGCGCATCCAGTCCCAGTTGACGGCCTGTTCCGGAAATAATCCGGTATGCTTAAAACTGAAGGGTTTCAGATTAAATGTCAGATCCTTATAACTGATATCCCATTGCTCCGGAAGATCAAAGAATTCCCACTCTCCGCCGCCTTTTGAGCTTCTGTGATAATGAGCGTTCAGTCCTTTCCATAGCTTATCGTTTTTGGGCGTAGCCCAAATTACCTGCGGATCCGGCCTCAAAAGCTTATACCTTCCCCACATTTCCAGTTTCTCACCTTCCGAGCAGTCCAATACCCGGTAGTCCTTCCAATCATTTGCGATCCACATAATATAATCCTTTATTTCAGCACTTTTCTGTTTATTCCGGTCTCTGTTTCCTTTATGTTCGTCTGTGCTTACAGTTTTCTGATTCCATTATACTGTTTCTTCCGGTATCAGGGTCTTTTATCTTCGCCTGTACTCATAATAATCTTTTCTCAGTTTCATTTGTCTTCGCCGGCTTGCTCTTATCCTTTTTCTTCTTTATCCCCAGCCTGCTCGGTATATTCCATATATGCCTCGCAGATCCTCTTATAATCCACCGCGGAGTGAATCTTCTCGGCCCTGAACTCACCGTTTTCGACCTTCGCCCTGTAAATGTACAATCCATCGGCATTGATCGTATCACCTTCGACTAACGCGGCAGCAACATAGTACTTATTTTCAAACTCAAACTCATCAACAACTGCCATCTCAACCTCTCTACCGTCAGAAGTCTTTGTCATAAATACCGTGTAATCACTGAATTCTTCCATAGTGCATGCCTCCTTGAATATAGTCATATTTAAAAAGCGGCTAAGCCAAAATGTTGCTTAACCGCTCTTATGCCTTAACTACACGGATCACAGAGCAGCCTTTTTATATGCACCGAAAATCTGCTCTTCATACACCGTAACATTCCTGCCCTGATCCTTGGCACAGTACATCGCCTCTTCTGCCTCGTCATAAGTCTCGGCGTAATCCTTCTCACTCTTGGGAATGCACGAAGCCGCTCCGATACTTACCGTAACAAACTGACCCGACGCTCTTCTGCCCTGCGGAATGCGCTTCTGCTCGATCACAGTCCTGATCTTCTCCGCAAGCCTTACAGGCTCCATGTCATCGCCGCCCTCCATGCACAGAAGGAACTTACCTCCGTACAATCTGCAGATCAGATCGGTATTTCTAAGAGACACCTGTAGAATAAGGTCAGCTATCAGCCTGATACAATCATCCGCCTTTTCGGCACCAAATGTATCATTATAATACTGAAGCTCATCAAAATCGATCATCAGAACGCTCAGCCGGCGTTTGTCCCTGATACACTCACGTGTCAGGTCGAAAGTCCTCTTCTCAAGTCCTCTGTGATTCAGAAGGCCTGTAAGTTCATCATTGCCCTCGTTCTCGTTCTTATCCGAGAGCCTTTCTTTCAGGGCTATATTTTCACAATGCTGTTTATACAGCACTCTTGATAATGCAAATAACAAACCGTTAAGGATGACAAGATCAAGTATCCCAATCCCCGAAGCCTTAAACTTAATCTCCAGAAAGATCGCAAATACTGCTTCAAGCATTATGTAATACATCTGCTCATTCAGGGACATGACAGGCACGAGCATGACCGCGGCCAGCATTGCGGCATACAGCGTCAATCCGGCACCGTCATGCATACTTGAATATATAGCGATAAAAGAAGTAATCTCAAAAACGATCCAAAATGTACGGTATATCAGAGTCGACATATGTACATCATTGTTCCTGATCGCTAAAAAGGACACGCCCGAAGCGATCAGATAAACGAATTCGAAAGCAGTCAGCGCCGTATTCACGATCGAAGCGCTCTCGGAGCCGATCATTTTATTGATCAAAATGTAAATGGGGATCACTACAGAGCAAACTAAAGATGCAAAGAAGACACGCCGGATATTTTCCGCCGCTACTGTCCTGCGAATCTTCATTTCCTCCTGTCTTCTGAAACGGTTACCCATGCCCGATTACTTCTCCTGCATCAAACCAAAAAATATAATCCTGTTTTATCTACACCACTAGTTTGAAGTGTAACACAACAGTAGAAGCATTGCAAGCACTTTTTTAATTTTGTTTTAATTTTTTGTTACAAAATTACTGTTCGCATTCATTCTCTGTTCAATTCATCCAGAGTCAGTTCATACGCCGGTAGAAATTCTTTCATGAATATGTCGAGCTCCGGCAGTTCCATCGCCTCTATAGCTTCGTTTATCGTACTCCCGGCGCTGTCAAATTCATGATTCTCGGTTTTTCCTTCTTCGATGCATTTTATCAGCGCAGAAAGCTTATCCGCAGCTTTAACGAGCTTGCACAGATACTCATCGTTGCCTGTTTTTTCAGGAAAGAAAATCTCCTGATATTCATCTCTCAGATCTTCCGGAAGCATGTCCAACAGCCTGTTTGCGGCCTGTGCCTCGATCTCCTTATATACACCCTTGATATCCTTATTCAGATACTTTATCGGAGTAGGCATATCTCCGGTAATGATCTCGGTCGCATCATGAAAAAGCGCGATCACTGCTGCCCTGTCGGCATCAAGCTGCTTACCGAGTCTTATGTTTCCTATAACCGCCAGCGCGTGGGCGAGCATCGCCACCTCCAGTGAATGCTCACTGATGTTTTCGGTGTAGGTGTTGCGCATCAGTGCCCAGCGGTTGATGTACTTCATCCTTGATAACATTGCATAGAAATTGTTCATATAGATTCGTCCTTTTTGGGTTACTGTAAGTGACGGCTCTGTCTGCGCACATCCGAGGCCGGATTACCGGTCAATTAGCACTCCAGCAACGGTTTTATAAACGCCCCTGTAAATGAGGCCGGGTTTTCTGCAACTTCCTCGGGAAGTCCCTGTGCTATCACCGTTCCACCGCGGTCTCCTCCCTCGGGTCCGATATCAATGATGTAATCGGCACACTTGATCACATCCAGATTATGTTCGATTACTACAACTGTATTACCGCCTTCCGTAAGGCGCTGAAGTATCACGACCAGCTTGTCCACATCATCAAAATGCAGGCCGGTCGTGGGCTCATCCAGTATATAGATAGTCTTGCCGGTACTGCGTCGGCTCAGCTCCGTAGCCAGCTTCACACGCTGCGCCTCGCCGCCCGACAGCGAAGTTGACGGATGTCCGAGTTTCAGGTAACCGAGCCCTACTTCGTTTAATGTTTCGATCTTGCGCCTGATGTTCGGAACATTCTCAAAGAACTTCACAGCCTCTTCAATAGGCATCTCAAGCACATCATAGATCGACTTTCCTTTATACTTAACCTCGAGAGTCTCCCTGTTATAGCGTTTTCCCTGGCAGACCTCACAGGGTACGTAGATATCCGGCAGAAAGTTCATTTCAATCTTGATAATACCGTCACCGCTGCAGGCCTCGCATCTTCCGCCCTTTACATTAAAGCTGAACCTGCCCTTCGAATAACCGCGCATCTTCGCGTCCTGCGTCTCGGCGAACAGATCCCTGATCATATCAAATACGCCGGTATACGTCGCGGGATTCGATCGAGGAGTCTTTCCGATCGGGGACTGATCGATATTAATGACCTTATCGAGCTTCTCGGTACCCAATATCCTGTCAAAATCCCCGGGATAAATGCATTTCGCACGGTTCAGCTCCCTTGCGAGATGCTTGTAGAGGATCTCATTGATCAGAGAGCTCTTACCCGATCCCGAAACTCCGGTCACACAAGTAAACACACCCCGCGGAATCTTTAAATCAATATTCTTAAGGTTGTTCTCCCGAGCGCCTTTGATGGTTAGAAATGAGGTCGGTTTTCTGCGCTTACCGGGCAGCTCTATCTTCTTTTTCCCCGACAGATACTGACCCGTAATGGATTCCTTGCACTTTTCGATCTCTTTTGCGGTACCGGCAGCCACAACCTTGCCGCCGTTTATTCCGGCTCCCGGCCCGATATCTATGATATAATCGGCCTCGCGCATAGTCTCTTCATCATGCTCGACAACGATCAGCGAGTTTCCGAGATCACGCAGATTCTTCAGCGCCTTTATCAGCTTCCCGTTATCCCTCTGATGAAGTCCGATACTCGGTTCATCGAGAATATAAGCCACTCCGACAAGACCCGATCCGATCTGTGTAGCCAGCCTGATACGCTGCGCCTCGCCTCCCGACAGTGATCCCGTCGAACGTGCGAGTGTCAGATACTCAAGCCCGACCTCGATCAGGAACCCGAGTCTGGCCTTGATCTCCTT
>JAGCZE010000078.1 GCA_017960415.1 Lachnospiraceae bacterium | reverse complement strand
TGAGCAAGAAGAAGACTTTGATCGCAACGGCTGTGGTTTGTGTCGTTCTGATAGCGGTATTTATTATTGGTATTACTGCAAGGAGCAGTGCGAGCTACAGGGATATAACCGTGTTTAATGCAGAGGGTTCCGTCAAGATCGACAGGAACGGCAAGATTATCGATGCGGCCAAGAATATGAAGCTGAAGTCCGGAGATGAAGTGGCAGTCGGTGAAGATTCATTTATGAGACTCTGCGTGGATGATGACAAATTTCTGTATGTGGATTCCAATTCGGAACTTGTTATCACCGCAACCGGAAAAAAGAACAACAGCAGGACCATTGTCGAGATCGCAAAAGGACAGGTCATTACCGAAGTCAGATCAAAGCTGAACGGGGATTCGTCCTATGAGATCGTTACTCCGAATACCACGATGGCTATCCGCGGAACAATTATTGCGAACGCTGTACGTGTTGATGCAAACGGTGTGGCAATTTCAGAGAACATTGTCCTTGAAGGAAGCGCTCTTGTGGGAATTTATTCGGAAACCGACGCCGTTTCGGGTATGGCCGGTGCGGGAGAAGGAATATCCTTTGAAAGCATTGTTGATATGGAAAAATTCGGCGAGAAGATACCTTCGATCGAAAACGGCAGCATTTCCATGACCGAGCTGGCTTCAAAGGCAGAAAGCCTTGGCGGAAAAGCTTCGACCGAGATCGATATGTCCGGATTTGCGAATCTGTTCAGAAATATTGTGGCTTATGCGGGCAGTGACGGATTGACAGACAGACTGACCGAGGTGCTGAAAGAGTTCGGTCCTGCTGACCTGTTTGTTACGGTTGTATCGGATGACGAATCGAATCAGACCACTGATGAAAATGTCGATATCACACCTGTAGCAGAGATTACTCCTGCTCAAGAGCCTGCAGGAACAGATATTGGAAATGAAGGTACTACTATTGTAGATAATACCGAAAACACCGATAATAATGTTGTAAATGGTGGTTTAGATGAGACAGGATCAGATAATACAGATGTTCCTGATGACAGTGCCGGAAATGAAGATCTTGCAACAGGATCCGATGAAAATGAGGTAATCGAAGGAACAGAAGAGCAGGGTTCTGCAGAGGTACCTGATACTACTGAAGAACCTGAACCTACAGAAATACCTGATGCTACTGAAGAGCCTGAACCTACAGAAGCACCTGATGCTACTGAAGAGCCTGAACCTACAGAAGTTCCTGCGGTGACAGATGAACCTGAACCTACTGAAGCTCCTGTCACAGACGCTCCTGTGCCTTCTGAAGAGCCTGCTGCTACAGAAGCTCCCGAGCCTACCGAAGAACCTGTTGTCACGGAGGTTCCCAAGCCGACTCCGGAAGTGCTTCCTACTCCCGAACCTGTACCGAGTGAAGAACCTACTCCGGTTCCTGTTCCTACAAAGGAGCCTGAGCCTACGGCAGATCCCGGAAATCCTACAGCACCTGTAACTACACCTGTAGTCACACCTACCGAAGATCCGGTGATCACACCGACAGCAGATCCTTCGGTTACACCCGGTACTCCGGAAGATTCGCCTACACCGACTCAGGATCCTAATGTGGGCAATGATGACACCATAAATATCAGTCTTGAGTATGATAAGGCTGATGAGAGTATCATAGAGACGGCTTGTGACAATCTTCACCTGACCGGTGAAACAACTGAAGTCAGTGGCAAGAATGTATTTACTTTCACTTATACAAAGGGTGACAGCCAGGGATTGCCGACAGCTGTCAAGACAGACGAATCCGGCGGAACATACAATTTGATCTGGAAGCTGCAGGATACCGAAATTACATATATTCCTTACGATATCGACGCAGATATGCATCTTGTTGCCGAATGGGCATTTGCATCCGGTCAGATCAGGGTATCTTTTGACGTTACGAATACAAGTGCAGTGGGCATAACGCTCAAACAGCCCGGAGGATTTACCGTAGTTACGGGATCGGGAATCTATGTATGTAATGTTACAAATGATACCGACAGTATAGTATTGCCTGAATTCTATCAGTATAAGCATAGAACAAACGATAATTATGCTTATGACTACCTGTTCTATGAAGCAAACGGTTTTACCGCTTCAGGTTGGAATGGGAAAATGACTTCGATCGATTACAGGACATACCAAGAACTGCTTGGGAATGCTTCCGGAGCCGGTTCCGCAGCTGATTCACTTGTTCTTACACCTGCATTCAAGACCAACGAGATCGACGTGATCGAAGTATTCATAGACGATAACGCAGGTGATAATGACGAGATCGCATTATTTGGCAACAATGAAGATAAAAATGAAATATATATTATCGGTGCCAGTGCACAGATAACAAAGGATGCGGTATTTGAGGTGTTTAATGTACTGCCTGACGACACATGCGAATACAAGGTAAGATCGCTGTATTATGATTATTATATCGAATACGGCGGCGGCCACAGGATGTATCCGTTGTATTGGAAAAACTGCAGGAATTCCGGCGGTCTGAAGATCGGAACGCAGTCATATGATCTCTATAACGGTCTTAACAATACGCAATATCAAAAAGAACCGACCATGACCCAGAAAGTCGGAAATAAACTTGCTTCATGGGCATTGATCCCTGTAATGATCAAACAGGCAGGCGCAAGTGTGCTTGTTGAGAGTACCGCATCGGGCAGCGCCATCAATGTCAGCAGTTTCGGCAACAGCCGGATCTCAAGTAAATTTACGAATACGGAATTTAAAGTGTACATTTACGATGACACCGATTATTACAATATTCGTAAATTGATGATCGGCACCGTTTCGGTAAAGAATTCGAATACTTCGGATGTTTCGTTTGTTCCGTCAACAGAATGCAACGGTATCCTGAGCGCGACCCTTATCCCGAACACCGGTCAGGGAGCGAAGAAGCTCGATGTCATATTTACCGATCCAAGTGACAGAAATAAATATAAGTTCGTGTTCGAACAATATTAAAAGTTTGACTTGGCAAAAGGCTGGGGTCTAAAAAACAGGCTCCGGCCTTTTTAAATACAAAAGATCGCTATATATATGCTATTATATTGATTTTTGCGTATTTATGTAATATAATAACTATATGTGTTTTCATGAAAATACAATTCATGAATGTAAATTATATCTACAGACTGTGGGGAGCGCTATGGATAAGAAAAAAATCTTGATCGGTGCCGGTTGCGGAGTTAGTGTGATCATCGGCATTATCCTTGCCATCGTTTTGACACGTGATAAGGAAGAGGCATACCGTGACATTTCTGTTTTTGAGAAGGACGGTTCCGTAAGTGTCGACCGTACGGGGAAGATCCTTGAAGCGGCCAAGAATATGAAGCTGCGTTCGGGAGATACGGTCACTGTCGGAGACGAGTCATTTACACGTCTTTGCCTTGATGACGATAAGTACATCTATGTTTCGGAAGATACGAAGCTCAAGCTGGATGCTTCCGGT
>JAGCZE010000077.1 GCA_017960415.1 Lachnospiraceae bacterium | reverse complement strand
GTTATACGCTTGGTTTTCTTCCTGGGAAGATCAGAGTCGATATCCGCAGTGACCGGTTCGTCGGACAGAATTTCCTCGGGGATCAGCAGGATCGCGTCCTTGACATCGTAAATGATGACAGTGTCCTCCTCAGAACGGTACATTGTTCCGGTGATGCGGTCGTTGGAATCCTTTCTCCAACCGAAAAGTTTGGAAAGGGTGGGAAGGAAGGCACTTCCACTTATAGTCTTCGGGTAATAATTCTTGCTCCATGTGAGAGCGTAATGTGAGCCTGCAGGGGCTTTCCTGATTGCTCGCAGACGCTTTTCGGGCATCACAAGAAGCTCTATTTTCGGGATACCGGGCATTTTGTCGATGCAGACCTTGTTGAACGACACGGTGGAAGAGGATATAGTAACCGAGAGTTTTCCGAAAGATGTCATGAACTGAGAGCGGACAAGCTCATAGCCACGCAGGTCGAAATCGCCCTTCTTGACCGATACTTCAAGCGGTTTTGATGGAATGCAGGAAACGCCTTCATTTATGCTGTCGCTGGCCAGATAATAATCATCCTCGGAAAAGCCTGCCCATTTAGGATGCACGGTGACAAATCCGCGCAGCAGCCCGTCGTTAACGACATGCATTTCGGGAAAGTAGCCCTTATTCCCGTATTTTGCATTACGGATCATCTTCTGAACGGCGAAGAAATCCTCTCGGGATATGATCGCTGCATGATGGTTCTTCTGACGGTACTGGTTCCTGTCATGGTTGTTCTTCTTCGATTTATGGTTCAGATAGTTCGGCGTGAAGGTTTTTCTCGCCAGCACATCTCCACAGTACCTTTCATTTGTCAGAATTTCGTAAACACTGCTTGCAGACCAGGTCTGGTTACCCTTTTTGGTAAGACGCGCCAGCTCTGTGAGCGCATCAGCTATCTTGCCGGTTGAATACCCGTACAGATATGAGAAGAAGATAAGCCGGACGGTGTTGGCCTCGTCCTCGTTGATCACAAGGTTTCCTTCTTCATCGTGATCGTAACCGAGCAGTACCGGCGTGAGAAATATGCCTCTTTTAAAGCGCATTTCGATGGAGGACTTCATTATTTCTGACTTGGTATGGCTTTCCTCCTGGGCAAGGGTTGCAATGAACGATAGCGCCATTTCGGAGTTTTCGTCTAATGTGAAGATATTTTCTGTCTCGAAATATACTCCTATAGGTGGCTCTGCAGCTTTCAACTGGCGTACATATCCGATGCAGTCGATGATATTCCTGGCAAAACGGGAAACGCTCTTGGTGACGATCATATCGATCTTTCCCGCACGGCAGTCGTCGATCATGCGGATAAAGCTGTCCCTGTGCTGCAGGGAAGTACCTGAGATACCTTCGTCCGCATAGATATCTACAAGCTCCCAGTTGGCCCTGCTGTTGATGAAATCTTCATAATGATTTTTCTGTAATTCATATGATGAAGTCTGGTTTGGATCGTCGGTCGAAACCCTGCAATATGCTGCTACGCGCTTGTGAATGTCGGATTTATAGAAATCCTCGTGCGGGGCGGCGGGAATGACATCGAGCACATCCTCGCTCACACCCTTGTAGCGCTCTCTTATCTTTTGTTTTATGGTTTTGGCATCTTTGGTGGTGTCTTTCTGTGGTTCCATTTCAATTCCTTTCATCCGATTTTTCCGCGGTGATACAAAAATAATATTATTTATGTTTTTTCACCATATTCTCACGGTTAAAAATATATACTCACGGTTAACAACAAAAAAATAACCGGTAGAGCATTCCTCTATCGGTCATTGTGTGATATAAGTCTGTATTATTACCGAAAACTTCTGTGCCAGGATCTGCTGTTTTTCCGAAGCCGGGCAGGTGTTGAGTCTTGTCAGCTCTCCGAGGCTTTGCGTGATGGACGCTGATGTGGTGTAGATGAAATCATTGACCGTCACGCCAAGTATTTCGGATATTTGGACGAGTTTCAGGAGACTTGGCTTTTTCTTGCCACATTCTATGTTACTGATGTATGCCGCGGTACTCTCAATCCGAAAGGCGAGCTCTTCCTGGGTGATTCTTTTTTGCCGTCTGAAATGCCGGATCCGCCTTCCGACATCGGTGTAATCTATGTCCATAAAAAGCCCTCCTTATATTGTCGATATTAGAATATTGTCGATATAATGATACTATTCTTAAAAGAGATTATAGGGCATAATATTATAAAAAGCAAGAGGAGAAATCAAGACTATGATCAAATACGACAGATTGTGGGAATACCTTAAAAAATCAGGGGTTACGCAGTACAGACTGATCGTTTCGGGCATCAGCACCTCCACGATTTCCAGATTAAAACACAACCAGCCGGTCACCACCGAAACCCTGGATAAGCTGTGCACGATCTTGGACTGCGGACTGGATGAGATCGTGGAGTTTGAGAAGGAGAAATAAGTACTTAGTTGGAATAAGACTCTTTATTACACTATGCCGAGGAATAGCAAGAAAAATGGGGCTTTTAGATAGACTTTTCGGATTCGGGAAAAAGCTACAGGATACGAAAAAAACAAATCATGTGCCAATACAGGCCTTGCCGCAGAATGAAAACGCGGTTCGTATTCTGGAATGTGGAAAAACCATCAAATCTTTATTGAACTCAGACAGATATATAGCTAGAAGTGAATACAGTAAGCATATGTCGGAGTTTTCTTCTGTTGTT
>JAGCZE010000076.1 GCA_017960415.1 Lachnospiraceae bacterium | reverse complement strand
CGCCGGTTCATCAAGGGCGAGGGCTGGACGGCGCCGGACCTGCTGCAGCGGATCAGCGGATCGCCGGATCTGTATGAAGGCCGCGGGCCGGCGTCCTCGGTGAACTTCATTACCTGCCACGACGGGTTTACCTTATATGATCTCGTTTCCTATAATGAAAAGCACAATTTCGCCAACGGTGAGGATAACCGCGACGGCTGCAACGACAATGACAGCTGGAACTGCGGCATTGAAGGCGAAACCGATGACCCGCAGGTGCTGAAATTACGGAACAGGCAGATCAAGAATGCCGTTGCGATCTTACTCATGAGCAGGGGAGTGCCGATGCTCTTGGCGGGAGATGAGTTCGGCAATACGCAGTTCGGCAATAATAACGCATATTGTCAGGACAATAAGATTTCCTGGCTTAATTGGGAGGCCTTTGACGGGCACCGGGATATTTATGAATTCTTCCGGAAAATGATCGCTTTCCGTATGGCACATCCGGTGATCCGCCGCAGCGATTTCTTTGACGGCCGGAATACCCTCGGATATCCCGAGCTGTCCCTCCATGGGACGAGACCCTGGGAATTCGATGAAAATACACCGTTCCTGACATTCGGTCTTATGTATTCGGAACCGGCGGAGTGCTTCGGGACGGCAGAAGATGCTTTTATTTATTGCGCAGTCAATGCCTATTGGGAGGATGTTACCTTCGAACTTCCGATCATACCTGAAGGAATGAGATGGGAGATCACCGCTTATACCGGGGACGACGGGCTTTCGGGAACGTTACTCGCAGACAGGTCGGTGTCTCTTATGGCTAGAAGCGTGATGATCCTGACAGGACACGTTGTTAAGGTAAAGAACGACATTCTTAGCTAAAGAATGATTACAAAACAAGTGACATGGCTGATATTTTGTTATTTGTTTCGCCAAAAAACAATAATAAAAGCCCGATAACACGATCAATAACTTAATCGGTTTATCGGGCTTTTTGCTTTGGATTTTTTGTCAAATGTCAATATTGTTATGTGGGGCTGTTTTATAGATTATTTCTCTTTGAAAGTTTCCCTATAATATTTTTTACAGGTCATAGATCCCTGTAAATTTCTCCTTGATATATTCAAGAAAATCCTCGGGTGTAAATTCTCTTCCGGTCAGATCTTTGATCCATTCGGCGGGGTCCAGACGGTTGGCCTTCGCAAATACGTGCTCCTTCATCCATCCGTTGATCCTGCCGAAATCACCTGCTTCCACAGCGGCGTCGATATCGAATTCCTGTTTCATCAGGTTGTAATACATCGAATTGTACATATTGCCGATGGCATAGGTCGGGAAATATCCGAAGCCCGAACTCCAATGTACGTCCTGCAGCACGCCTTCCCGGTCTGTTGCGGGTTCGATGCCGAGATATTCACGGTATTTCTCTTTCCAGCGCTTCGGGATATCGGCTATTGCAAGAGTTCCGCCCACAATCTCTTTTTCGATCACGTAACGGATGATAATGTGAAGCGTGTAGGTGAATTCGTCGGCTTCGGTCCTGATCAGGGACGGCTCGGCAATGTTCAGGGCAAGGTAGAGCTCTTCTTCGGTTACATTTTTGATCGTACCGGCCGGACAGGATGAATTTTCCTGCTGATCTGACAAGGCATTCACTGATCCGGTTTCTTTATTTGCGGAAAGTTTCTGCTGTTTATAATACTCTTCGGCTCTCATTACCTGAGGGAAGATCTCGCAGACCTTCGGATAGATCAGGTGGATAAAGGCTTTTGAGCGGCCTATGCGGTTCTCGTAGAAACGTGAAACCGACTCGTGCATGCCGAGAGTCTTATAATCCTGGATATGATGGTCGAAATCCTCCTGAGGCTGGAGCTGCTCGAACAGCGCATGTCCGCCCTCATGTATTATCGAATACATGCTTGAGGCGAATTCTGTCGGATAATAATGGGTTGTGACTCTCGTATCATCCTTTGCAAGGCCGTTGGTAAACGGATGCTCCGAGGTCGTATACGCGCCTCTGGTGAAATCAAAGCCTAAAACTTCCAACAGATAATCGGCCATTTTCTTCTGCTGTTCGTCTGTTACTTCGATATTCAGAAAATCTCTGCGAATGGACTTTTTGCTTTCGGTGATCTTCTTCAGCATCGGAACGAGCACTTCCTTGCAGCGCTCAAAAGTCGCATCCAGGCGCTTGCTTGTCATGCCGCGTTCATAGTCGTTTAACATTTTGTCGTATACCGACATTCCGGGCTCATCTTCCGGATCCTCTTCACGCAGTTCGATCATTTCCTTGCCGGCTTTGTCAACGGCGGCAAGAGAATCGGCAAACAGCGCAAAGTTACTCTCTTTGCGGGCATTGGTCCAATCTACGAATGCCTTGTTGTAAATAAGGGAAAACTCCATCTGTTTCTCGGGAGTGATGTTTTTATCCTGCAGATATCCTCTGTGCAGCTGTTTTACAAGTATCCGGTCGGAAGGGTCAAGTTCGTCCCTGTGCTCATACAGATACTCGGCGGCTTCAATGAACTTTTCGTCCTTGCGCAGCTTAAACGCTTCATTGCCGAGCAAGGCTTCCAATTCGCCCTGCGCTTCCATGCCTTTTTCGGGGCAGATCGTTTCCATATCGTAGCTGATGACGGCGCAGGCATGATAATATTTCTCGATAAGCTCAAGAGTGCTGTTCAGTGATTCAAGTTTATTTTTTGTTTCGGGTGTCATAGATGTTCCTCGCTTTCTGATCGGATTACTTATTCACAGCTGTAGTTTTTCTCAATGGCACAACTGTGAATAAATACATTATATACAAAAAACACTTCCTGTGATATACTATTTTCTGAAAATACCGGATCGGTGTTTAGCAAATGAAAGGCGCGAACACAGATCCGGCATTCAGCAGGGATAATACAATAGATCATTAACGACTAAAAACGTAAACAGGAGGAATATGCCGATATGTCAATCGACGATATCTTTGGAAAAAAGGAAGGACTTGACCTGAATCATTTTCGTAATACCGAGAATAAGGAAGACAGCCCGAAATCATTAGAGGAATTACTGGCGATGGAGGAAACATATTCCATCGAAGATTTTAAGTATCTTGTAAGCGCGTCTCGCTCCAATGAGAATAATATCAGCGTCAAAAACACCATCGACACCATCGAAGTTTATATCAGGCGTATTCTGCCTGAAT
>JAGCZE010000007.1 GCA_017960415.1 Lachnospiraceae bacterium | reverse complement strand
GGCGTGATACCGGTTCTGCCTGAAACGATCCCGATCGAAAATGAGGGCGGAAGCCTTGATATCGTGTACTCGCCCGCGGAATTTCCCACGGCACTGTTGATCGAACGCCTGCATGAAGCCGGAACCATAAGGGAACTGACGGTGCAGCCCCAGAATATCGATCATCTGGTGGCGGCGATGTATAAAGAGATGGATATATGAATCTGATTGAAGCCTGAAAAGAAGACGGATACTGAACATGACTGTATTATAGGGCGTAATAGACGGGAAGCAGGAAACATGGCATGGAGGTATCATGCAGCTTGATAAACACGGCAACTGAAATATGAAATCATGTTATGTGAGAAATGGGGACAATACAAATGAGAGCATATCTGTCCGCCTTCAAGATGCGGATCAAAATGGAGATGCAGTACCGCGGGGCGGTATTGGGCGGCATAATCTGCCAGATGTTCTTCGGGATCATACTGATCGCTATCTACCGGGCCCTGTATACGGGAAAGCCGCAGGCCATGCCGCTGTCCCAGATAACGAGCTATGTCTGGCTGCAGCAGGCTTTTTTCAGGATGCTGCTGGCATCGGATCCGGAACTGCTTGATAAGATCAGGACCGGCGGCATAGCATATGATCTGTGCAGGCCGCTGAGCATATACGGCTTTTATTATGCAAGGATCATGGCCCAGAAGCTGATGGGAAGTTTTTTGAGAGCCGTGCCGATGCTGATCTTCGCATTACTGCTCCCGGAAGGGTGGGGTCTCTCACTTCCGGACAGCGCCGGAGGACTTGCGTGGGGCCTGGTAACATTAATTGTGGGCTTACTCTGCGTTTCCGCATTGGAGAACATAACCATGGGCTTTACCATGAGAACCCTGGATCCGCGCGGGATGCAGGCACTTTTAAACCTTCTGTTGATGACCTTTTCGGGCAATATCCTGCCGCTAACCCTTTTCCCTGACAGCTGGCAGAATGTGATAAGGCTCCTTCCCTACGCCCAGATGCTCGATGCGCCCATAAGGCTTTATACAGGTGCGGCATCTATTGGCGAAGCCCCCAGGATACTGTTGATTCAGGCCGGCTGGACCGTCGTACTGACCTGTATGGGAATATGGTTCTGGAACAGAAACAAACGACTGATAGTGATACAGGGGGGTTGATCATGAATACTGTCAAATTATACGTCCGTTCAATGTGCATGCTGATCAAAGCGCAGCTGCAATACCCGGCTTCATTTCTGATGCAGACCTTCGCACAGCTGGTCATGGAGGGCGGAGAGATGATGGCCGTGATCCTGCTCGTTGACAGGTTCGAGCGGTTGAACGAATGGGGAGCAGGGGACCTGTACTTCTTCTTCGGCATGATGAGCGTGACTTTCTACCTTACCGAAGTGTTTTGCAGGGGCATTACGGGCAATTTCCCGAATCTTATCAGGACCGGCGGTCTCGACACGATACTTCTGCGGCCTCGCGGGGTTCTGACCCAGGTAATGTGCAGTGCGGCCGATCCCCGAAGGATCACCTGCATTGCGGTGGGCGTTGCGGCCCTCATTATCGGAAGCAATATGTCGGATGTGTCCTGGTCGGTAATGAAGGTCCTGATGCTTCTTGAAGCCATAATGGGCGGAAGTATGCTGATATTGGGGCTGTTCCTGATCGAGGCGATCTTCTGCATACACAGCGTGAAATCCATCGAGCTCGTAAATGCGCTGACTTACGGCGGACGCAGTGCCTGCCAGTACCCGATCGACACATTTCCGGGGCCGCTGCGTGTGCTGTTTTCGGTCATTGCACCATTTGCGATGACTCTTCATGTACCCGGAGCCGTGATACTCGGAAAACCGCTGTTTGGATGGCCTGAGTGGGCCGCATTCATAAGCCCGCTGTCTGGAGCTCTGTTCTTTGTTATCATGCGGGGGGTGTTCGGCAAGGTGATGAAGTATTACAGATCGACCGGAAGCTGAGCCTGAGATAAGTAATACAGATCGACCGGAAGCTGAACCTGAGATAAGTAATACAGATCGACCGGAAGCTGAGATTGAGAGAAGTATTATTGATCGACCGGAAGCTGAGTATGAGAGAGGAGAAAAAAAGTGAATACACACGATGTTCTGCTGATCATACAGTATATAACAATCAGCGTTTTGTTTATCGAGATTTGGATCGTTTTTTCCGGATGGAAAAATTCCATCCACTCTTATCTGCTGTTTACGTGCATTTCATCGTTTATCAGCAACCTGGGATATCTCTTTGAAATGAAAGCGGCTTCGGAGGAAGCGTATCTCACCGCACTGAAACTGTCATATGCCGGACGGGTTTGGATCGCTTTTGCATTTTGGATGTTCGCTGCCAAAATGTGTGGGATAAGGATCCCAAAATGGCTGAAAAGAGTGCTTGGGCTTGTGCTCGTCGGTATTTACATTACAGTGCTGAACATGGAAAGAAGCGGCCTGTTTTACAAGGAATACCGGTTTATTCCGGATCCTGTGTTTCCAAAGTTTTACCATACCAACGGGAACGTACATGACTTCCTTATGGGAATAAATGCAGTGCTTATCGTTTTTGCGATGGTATGGGTCATCCTGGCGTATCGCAAGGAAAAAAACAGGAACGCCAAGCTCAGACTTCTTATGCTGATAATAGCATTCGGAATCCAGGCATCTTCTTTTATCCTTCATATCACACATATTTTCAGTATTTCCGAGAGTTACGACCTTTCCATGCCCGGAGCATTGTTCGGAAATATATTCATGCTGATCGGAATATTCGGATTCGATCTGCTCGGAACAAAAGAAATCGCGAAGGATTTCGTAATTGACAGGATATCCGAGGGGATCATAGCCGTCGACAATGAAGGGCGCATACAGTACTTTAACGAACCGGTAACAAAGCTTTATCCGGAGTTTGATGCTTTCTTTTCGGTGAATATGGGGAAACTGAGAGGAGATACGGTCAGTACGGAAACGGTTGAACCGGCAGACAGGGGAAATGAGAAAAAGCTCATCCGCACCCCGTACGATATCATTTCTTCCATCATCGCCACCGTAGAGAAAGGCGAAACGCTGAAGATCAACGACCGCGTTTATACACCGGAAGAAAACGATCTTGTTTACAAGGGCGAGAGCTACGGAAAACTGTATGCATTGGTGGATGACACCGAGCATTACCTGTATATGGAGGAACTACAAAAGCAGAGGAATATCGCGGACAGCGCAAACGAGGCAAAGAGCCGTTTCCTGGCAAGCATGTCTCACGAGATCAGAACGCCCATAAACGCCGTGCTCGGCATGGATGAGATGATCCTGCGCGAATCCACGGAAACACCCATACGGATCTATGCCGCAAATATCATGTCAGCGGGAAAGACATTACTTTCGCTGATAAACGACATCCTGGACCTGTCAAAGGTCGAGGAAGGCAAGATGGAGATCATTCCGGTGCAGTATGACCTGTCTTCACTGATCAACGATCTTGTTAACATGACCCGTGACAGAGCCATAAAGAAGGGGCTGAAATTCAATATCAATGTGGACAGGCATATTCCGAGGCTTCTGACCGGAGATGAGATCAGGATCAGACAGTGCGTGATGAATCTTCTGACCAATGCTGTAAAATACACCGAAACAGGCGAAGTGACACTGACAATATCCTTCACAACCGGGGAAAATACAACATCCGGACATATCCTTCTGGACTTTAAGGTAGAAGACACCGGAATCGGTATGAAGGCCGAAGATATGGAAAAACTCTTCTCGCCGTACAAACGTATCGAGGAGAAGAGAAACCGTGCCATCGAGGGAACCGGCCTCGGCATGAGCATTACCCGGCAGCTGCTTGAGTTGATGGGGAGTACGCTGAAAGTCAAGAGTGAATACGGAAAAGGCTCGGAATTCTCATTTGCGATAGACCAGGAGGTCGTAAAATGGGAGGAGATCGGAGACGTAGCCGCAAGGTTCGGCGAATTATCCGACCGGGGTTACGAGTATCATGAGCTGTTCCATGCGCCCGAAGCACGGATTCTCGTTGTGGACGACACGGAAATGAACCTTACCGTCATGCAGAGCCTGCTCAAAAAGACACGAATTAAGATAGATACGGCATTATCCGGCAGGGAAGCCCTGCATCTTGCTTCGGAAAATCTGTATGATGCCATTTTCATAGACCATATGATGCCCGATATGGACGGCATCGAAACCCTGAAACACATACGTACATCGGGAACGAGCAAGGATGCGCCTGCGGTGGCACTTACGGCCAATGCGGTTTCCGGTGCCCGCGAGATGTACCTCCAAGCAGGATTTACAGACTATCTGTCCAAGCCTGTTGACGGTGAAAAACTCGAAAGAATGCTCTGCGGGATGCTGCCCAAGGAGAAGGTTGAGAGGGTGACATCCGGCATGATGTCCGGAGAAACGGCGGAAAGTGCGTCAGTTGACAGAGCACTTGGTAAAAAGCCGGAAAGCATGTCCTCTGATAGAATGTCCGGGGAAGAGCGGGAAAAGGTGTCAAGCGATTTGGCACAGGGAAACAGATTCGAAGACGAGAATATTGGCAGTAATTCAGGAACAGTTGCATTCCCCGCCCGTTTTACAGAGCAGGATGAAATAGACGTGCAGGCGGGGCTTAAGAACTGCGGCTCACAGGAGGGCTATATTTCGGTTCTGTCGGTATTTCATCAGACTGCCCGGGATAAAGCGGACGAGATAGAGAAACTGTGGGAGAGCCGGGATATAGCGAACTATACCGTAAAGGTCCACGCATTGAAGAGCTCTGCACGCATTATCGGAGCGTCCCGGCTTTCCGAATTTGCGAAGAGTCTCGAGGAAGCCGGCAAGAGCGGCGATGAGGAGTATATCAGCCAAAATACCTGCAGGCTTCTTGAGATGTACCGTTCACTTGATAAGGAACTGTCCTGGCTCGACAAGACGGATGATGAATTACCGGCCATCGAAGCAGAAGCTCTTGAAGAGGCATATAGGACGATTGTTGAGATCGCCGGAAGCATGGACTATGAAATGATGGATGATATCATTAAAGAACTGCACGGTTACAGCCTTCCCGAAGCCGACCGCAAAAAGCTGGCCGAGATCGAGAAAATGCTGACGGAGCTGGATTGGGACGGTATTGCAAAAGTCGCAGGTCATTAAAACACATGACTGAACAGATAATTGCGATCAATTGGCGAATGAGCAGTATAAAGGAGAACGGTTATAAACCGCAAATTCAGGATGAAAGCTTTATTATCGAGAAAAATACAGGCTATAACCCGTATGATCAAGGAAAGTCTGTCAATGGTGATTCCGATCCTGTTCACAGGCAGCATTACGGTCCTTCTGAACAGCTTTCCGATCATGGGGTATCAGGATTTTTTGGATTCCTTTATGGGAGGGGCATTACGGAACATCCTTCAGATAGTCCAGGTGACCACAGTGGGCGTTCTGGCCGTGTACCTGACGGTTGCGCTGAACTTAAGTTACACAAACAGGATCGATAATAACGAAAGGCTTGTTTTCAGGTTTGGCAGCCTCATGACCTGTCTTGCGGGTTTTTTCATACTTGTCGGGTTTACCCCGGCCAATCCTGATTTTAACCTGCTGGGAGGTCAGGGCGTTTTCTGCGCGCTGCTGGCGGGGCTGATCGGCTCGGCTCTCTATCGAAAATTCGAGGTTCTGTTTGAGATTAGGAAAAATATATTTGTGGACGGGGCTGATTCGATCTTCAATGCTGCGCTCCATGTTATTCTGCCTTTTACGGCGGCGATCCTGTGCATTGCCGCGGAAAATTATCTTATTACCGTATGCTTCTCTGTTGAGAGCGTCCGGGAGTTGTTTACGAAGGTTGTGAACGCGATCTTCAGCGGGATGGACCGGGGTTCCTACGGAAGCGGCCTTTTGTATACGGTACTGGTCGGCGTTATGTGGTGGTTCGGCATCCACGGAAATAAGGTTCTGAATCAGGTTGAAACGGAAATGTTCGCCGAAATAATCCCGGGGCAGATAGTATCAAAGAGCTTCATGGACACCTTTGTCATAATGGGCGGAACCGGATGCCTGATAGGACTTTTGCTCGCAATGATAATCTTCGG
>JAGCZE010000075.1 GCA_017960415.1 Lachnospiraceae bacterium | reverse complement strand
TTGCCGGCATGGGAGACTATATTGATCTACCCCAACCGATATTATCAGTTGCTCCGGGCGAAGACAGTCATGTATTGTCTCTATTGGGAATTTCCAGAAATTACAGCTTTATTGGATTTAGTGATAGTCTGTATTTTTATATTTTCCGTATGCCTTCCAATCCCTCATCTCTTCTGTCAGATACCGAGGTGAGAACGTGTGTGACCGCATCTGAGGGGCTGGACAGCCGCATATACAGCTTTACTCCGAATGTGAGCGGGTATTATAAACTGCATATATATGATTATCAAGAAGGAATTCCTCACATAGCGCTGTTTGACAGCGATTACAATTATATCGGAAGATGCGGCGTGTATCATATGGGGCAGATCCGGTCGTTGGATTCGAAAGATCGGGAATTCTTTTATGAAGCTTATCTTGAGGCAGGTCGTACGTATTATTTTGCTCAGGCTTTATGTGCCGAAACCGATAATGAGATCTATTCTTTCATATTGACATATTCGCCTTCGGCTACTATGACTAATACTGATATTCCATACAGTGATGATTTGTTATTATCGGAGGATGTCGAAGAAACCGCTCATCCTTCAATTGACCCTTCCGGCGAGATTTCAAACGGAGGCTCTTCACCTGCAGCACCTACGAGTAATCCCGCTCCGACCGATGCTCCGGTCATCTCTTCGCGAAACTACAGTATCGGCGACTTTGTTGAAAGACTTTACACTGTAGCTCTCGGACGTAATTCCGACCCGGTCGGTAAGCAGGACTGGATCGATGCGGTAACGCTCCGCGGCCAGACCGGTGCGGATCTGGCAAGAGGATTCCTCTATAGTCCCGAGTTCCTCGAAAAGAATGTAAGCAACGAAGATTTTGTAAGGACACTCTACAGAACGTTCTTTGACCGCGAGGCTGACGCTGACGGCTTGAGCGGATGGGTGGCCGTACTTGATAACGGCGGTTCCAAAGAAGGCGTTATCGAAGGATTCATTAACTCCACCGAGTGGGCAAATCTCTGTCTTCTTTACGGAGTACGAAGCGGCGGAACGGGAACTCCTAATGTACAGGTGGAACCCAATCAGGCAACGATCGATTTCGCTACCCGTTTGTATACGACATGCCTTTCGCGTAGTGCGGACGATAATGGTCTCATGGCTTGGGCGAGACAGCTCGCCAATCAAAGAGACACAGGAACGGGCGCGGCACGCGGCTTCTTCTTCAGCACCGAGTTTACTAACCAGAACGTTAGCAACGGCGAGTATGTTACTCGTCTGTACCGTACGTTCATGGGAAGAGAGCCTGACGAGGCCGGATTCAACGCATGGGTAGGCCAGCTCGATTCCGGCGTATCGCGCGAGGATGTCTTCGACGGCTTCGCAGCATCGCAGGAGTTCGGAGTGATCTGTTCGCAGTACGGTATACTCCGCTGATAATCTTGTTGATCAAGTAACTTGAGAGCCGTTTCCTTCGGGAGGCGGCTCTCTTTTTGCTGCTGAACGATCATTTCGTCAAGATTTTCGACAAGATCGGGTAGATGTAATGCTTATCTACACCAATGTCTTTTCATCCTTTCTGCCAATTGTTGTAAAATTCCTTTTCGATATAATAAAGATATATGATGGATGAATAGCGAAAGGAGATAGAATGATGTTTGTAAGAAGAACGCTTTTCAAGCGTATTATCAGTGTCACTCTGAGCCTGACCCTGGCGGCGGGATTCATTCCGCTTGCGGGGGCTTTCGCTGCGGCAGGCGCTCAGGATGAGATCACACTTTTGACTGATGTCACCGTTACTTCTGAGGATCTTACCCTGAATCTGACCGACGGAGGGATCGTCTATCTTGACCTTGACGGACATGACCTTGTCATCGGCGGCTCTACCATCGGGAGCGCAGGGGACGGCATACTGAAAATTTGGTCTGATCAGAACCCCGGACAGATAACTATCGAGAATTCGACTGTCGATGTCGCTGTTTCAGTGAATCGAAATGATACGCTGGTCATGGCAGGGTGTACTGTCAATGAAGGCCTGTGCTTTGAATCCGGCACCGGAGCGTTGTATGACAGCAGGATCAATTATCTGCGCCTCGATAACAGCCATTGCACAAGTCTTATAGATGTGCAGATCAGCAGGTCTGATGAGGAGAACGGAAACCTTCGCAGCTGTATCGGAGAGCTTTCGCTTGCTCTTGCGCTCGATACCAACGGATATTTTAAGGACGGATATGCAGGCGTACAATTGCATGTTAATCCGGGATGTTATTTCAGCCAGGATATAAGGGATATATCTACCGGAAATGAAGAGGTAATATGCTTCTCTACGTTCGGCAACTATGAGCATTATACTTCATATCACTTATCCGTATCGTTATGAACTTCCCAATGCGGTTGTAGTCACGCCGCCTGTTCCGGTAGAGGGACTGATGGCCGGGTCCATGGCTGATATGGTCATCCCCGGCACGGCTCAAAATGGCAGGATGGCTTATTGCGTTACCACCTACTTGGGCGGTTATCAGAATTTCAGCACGGCTGTTCCCAAAGCCGATATGCCCGGAACATATTATGTTTACTATTTTGCATTTGCCAAAGCTTCTGACGGATATTTCAGTTCCCCGTTCGATTATGTTATGGTAACGGTAAGTAAGATCGATCCCGTCCTGATGCTCGAGATAGACGACTGGAATGAAGGCGAGACGCCTTGTACTCCGCAGGTTTCCGATCCGCCCACGGGCGCTTCGATGATCTATGAATATAAGGAGAGGGGAGCGGACGATTCCACTTATTCAACGATCGTCCCGATAGTAGCCGGTGAGTACACCGTAAGGGCTACATACCCTGGTGACGACATCTATAATTCCGCTTCGGCGACTGCGGACTTTTCGATCATCCGCACAGCCAGC
>JAGCZE010000074.1 GCA_017960415.1 Lachnospiraceae bacterium | reverse complement strand
CGATCTATGATAAAGATAAAGAAATATTGTCGTTTGCAAAAGACGGCAGTGCGGTTTATAAAGATGTTTCCTACAAAAGCTACAAGATTGACGACAATTTCATCACTTTTGAGGGAAAGGATGAAATGAAGTGCCGTTATCAGATGAAACGCAAGAAGATGCTTCTGTACGAAACCAAGGAATACAAAAAAGAGAACGTTGGGGATGCGTACTCTGATGTTGCGGAGGATTCCGTAGTGGGGCTTTGGTCATTTGATGAGAATGTGTCTTTTGAATTTACCAAAAAGGGTACTTTCTATGAAGACCGTAATTTTCCCGGACATTACTCGGTTGATGAAGATGCACATTCCATCAAGCTGATGTACAATGACCATTTCGAGGATATCTATCTTTATTACACTATAGAGGGGGATGTAATGAAGATAGAATATCCCTGGTCGTTGGTACCGACCGGATCAAAAGAAGAATAAAGTCTTTGGGAATCTAAATGTGTTCGATAAGCGGAATGAGGTCGCTTTCGATATATGGCAGGAGGTCTGCCGCACAATCACATCTTATAAGGAGGAGAAACAATTTATGAAAAGAATTATTGCAGTATTGTTGGCAGTGGTTATGGTATTATCACTTGCAGCATGTAGCAAGAAGGACACCGCTGATGGTGGTTCATCGAACTCATCTCTAAGTGACGAGAAGATCGAACTCACAATGTGGTGTATCGCTACTGAGTCTGACTCAAACCGTCATGCATATGAGGCAGCTATTGCCGATATGAAGGCAAAGTATCCCAACATTGACTTCAAGTGGGAAGCATTTGAGAATGAGTCCTACAAAGAGAAGATCAAGGCAGCTATGAGTTCGGGTGCTGTTTCGGATATCTTCTTCACATGGTCATGTGCATTCCTTGGCGACTTCGTAAAGCAGGATAAGGTTTACTGCCTTGACGACGTTCTTAAGAAGTACAGCAGCGAGATCCCTGAGGTAATGTTAGGAAATACCACTTATGACGGAAAGCATTACGGCGTTCCCACAACAATGAATATTGTTGGTCTGTTCGCTAATATGGATATCCTTAAGTCAGTAGGCTGGAATGATGTTCCCGCTACTTACGAAGATCTTATTAAGTGCTGTGACGCTCTTGTAGCAGCCGGATATTATCCTTTCGGTTGTGCCGGCGGTGAGACATGGTGCGTTACCGAGTACCTTGAGCCCATCATCGAGAAGAACATCGGTGCAGCTGCTCTTAACGACATTTTCCTTGGAAAAGCTTCATACAACAATGAAGGTCTTGCTAAGTCAGTTGATATCCTTCAGGAAATGATCAACAAGGGTTACTTCGATCCCGCCGGTGCTGCTCTTTCGAACGATGAAGTTAAGGCTAACTTCATGGCAGGCAAGTATGCGTTCTATCAGAACGGTACATGGAACTGCGCTGACTTCGCAGCAAATGCAGAGTTCTTCCCTAAGGTAAAGGTTTCTGAATTCCCCGTTATCGATTCCAGCAAGTCCAGCCTTGGACAGCTCATCGGCGGACCTTCGGATACACTTGCAGTAGCAAAGAGTTCCAAGAATGCAGCAGCTGCAGCTGAGTATGCAGCAGAGCTCGGAAAGCTGATCTGCCACTACGGTTACCTTGATGGCTGTGGTCTTCCCGCATGGATCCCTTACGGCGACACAAGTTCTGTAAACGGTCTGACCCAGAAGGTATCAGAGATCTGCAACGCAGCTAATGCATATGTTCTCTTCGGTGACACAGCTATGCCTGCAGCAGATAAGGACATCTACCTCAGCTACGTTGATAAGGTATATTCAAGCTCTATCGATGGCAAGGGCTTCATCGCAGGCCTGTCAAAGGATCTGAGATAGTCTTTATCCTAAGCTTGTCAAAGGATGGGAGATAATCTTCATCCTAAATATCATTAGATAATCGGTGGCCTTTCCGGGACTCCTTAAGTGAGGTGACGGAAAGGCCGCTTATTTTACAGACAGGAAGGTAATTCTTTGTTATGAAAAAAAAGGACGCCATTAAAGGACTGAATATATTTTTATTTTTACTGCCTGCCCTGATCCTGTTTTTCGGAATTCTTGTTGCTCCGATAGCTTCATCGGTTTATTACAGTTTCTATAATTTCACTCGTATTGATGCATCAGATAAGGTTTCGGTACTTGATGTGCCGGATGAAAACAGCACATTGGCTGACGTAGGCGCTGCTTCAAGAGATGATGACCGCAGTTTTATCGCAAAATTATTTGAGAACTATATAGAGCTGTTTGAGAATAAGAATCTTTATGATATGGGAAAAGCGCTGAAGAATGCCTTTATTCTTGCAGGTCTTTCGGTATTCATACAGCTTCCTCTGTCTTTGGGTCTTGCTTTGATGCTGGGCCGGCGCATAAAAGGCGAGAGGATGTATCTTTCGGTTTATTTTATACCCGTACTTATTTCATCGGTTGTTATCGGTGCGTTATGGTCGAAGATATACAATCCGAATTACGGTGTTCTGAAATATGTTCTGGAAAAGCTTGGATTTGTTGATGTGCTTCCGGCAAAAGGTCTCCTCGGAGATGATAAGACTGCGTTGCTTGCGGTATTTATTCCCACGATCTGGCAGTACGTCGGATATCACATGCTTCTGATGTATGCCGGCGTAAAAAGCGTATCTCCCGAGCTGCGTGAAGCCGCAATGCTTGATGGTGCGACGGAAGGACAGGTCGACAGATATGTTGTGATCCCGTCAATAAAGCAGATCATCAAGGTCAGCGTTATTTTTGCGGTTACCGGTTCCTTAAAGTCTTACGATCTTATAAAGATCTTTGCCGGCAGCAAATATGATGTACCATATAATGTTCCGAGCCTTATGCTTGTAAAGAACGTTTTCGGTGGACACGGCGGAGAAGGAAATGCAATTGCAGTCATATTGATCATCCTGTGCTTTGCATTTGCGATCCTGATTAATCAGATTTTCAAGGAGAGGGATATATATGGCGCAAAATAAAGTTTTTAAGAAAGACAGTCTTGAGATCTACAAGGTCAAAAAGACAAGTAAAACAGCCAAGATCCTGATCCATTTAGGTTTGGTCATATGGCTTCTGATCGATCTTTTCCCGATATACTATATGCTCACCTTCTCATTGAAGGACAATGAGGAAATATTCGGGGCAAATGTACTGGGTCTTCCGAAGCACTGGCTGTTCGGTAATTATGTCGAAGCGATGAGCCGAGGCAATATGCCGAGAAACTTTTTAAACAGTATCATAGTATCGGGCGCTACGATCGTGATCACGCTGATTGCGGCCCTGATGGCAACATATGCGCTGACACGCATATCGTGGAAAGGAAGTAAGCTGCTGAACAGTATTTTTATGCTCGGTATCACAATCCCGATCCACGTAGCTCTTTACCCTGTATATTCCACATTCATCAAGCTGGGTATGATCAATACGGCTCCTTATTCTTCACTGATCATTCCGTATTCGGCATTCGGTCTGTCCATGGCGATAATGATCGCCACAGGATTTATGAACGATATTCCGAAAGAGCTTGACGAAGCCGCCAATATTGACGGTTGCGGTACATGGGGAATATTCTTCAGGGTTATCGTGCCTCTGATGAAACCCGCACTTGCTACAATGGGTATCTACACATTCCTTCAGGGCTGGAACGAGTTTATGTTTGCAAGCATTTTCATCAATGACTCGGCTCATAAGACTCTTCCTGTCGGTATTTCCGAGCTGCAGGGCCGTACAACCACTGACTGGGGTATAGTGGGTGCCGGCCTCGCGATAGCGACATTACCGATGCTGATCATCTATGTATTCCTGAGCAGACGTATTCAGGAAAGCTTCATGGTCGGAGCGGTCAAGGGCTGAGCCGGAGCTTGCTGGTAAACGTTCAAGGGCTGATTTAAAACAAACAGGGAGTATATTTATTTATAAATCCTCTGTAAAAAATGATCTTAAAAGACTGCGTTTTTGCGTAGTCTTTTATTTATTAGTATGCTATACTGTTCTATGGTTGCAGATAACTATACTCTTGATCGGGGAATAAAATGTCAGTAAATAATTCGGATGAATACGAAAACAGATCGTTGGAGATAAAGTCCGGCAGATATTCGCTTGCAAAAAGAATACGATTTACGCTCAGCTGCATGATCATCATAATGCTGATATCCTTTATATTTTCGATATTCTATATCATGCAAAAGGAACGCCGTGAAAATGCGATACATGAGTCTTCGCAGATCCTGAACGGATTGTCGGACGGTATCAGTTCCGATATTTCCAGATATAAGGAACTTTCGCGACTGATCATGGTCGATGATGAGCTCGTCGAATATCTGCGTGCGGATACGGAAAAAGTTGATGCAGGCCTTGTAAATACCGCACGTAACAGCATTCTTGAGATACTGAATGTTACAACAATGGTCGATTCGGTATTCTTTTTCAGAAATGACGGACAATATCTTGCGACTAACCGCGGTAAATACATGTTTGACCAGGAAAGGATGGAAGAGGAGGAATGGAAGAACAGGATCGCTGAAAGAAAGGGTGGCGCAGTTATTTCGATCAACGCGGACAATGCCATTTTCAAGCTTAATAACAGCCCGGTTGTTTCGATATCGAGGATCATTTACGATATAAGAACCCAGCAGAAGCTCGGGATCATGCTCATGAATATTTCCAATACTTTCCTGGATCAGAAGCTTTTCAAGATATCGGACAAAGACAATCTGATCATGGGGACCAACGGAACCTACCTTTCGGGAAATCAGGAAATAGGCAAAATTACTGACATTTCCAGGTATTTTGATACCTCATTGTATGAAAACGGATCGGATACCACAGTCATTCATGACGAGATCACAGATAACGGCGAGAAATATATGATTTCGGCTTGTCTGATCCCTGACATGCCTATTGTTATTATCAATCTGTCACGGCTTGACAACGGGCTGCATATGTATGAAACCGTTTATGTTCTGCTTTTCCTGATGGTTGTTTTCCTGATAGTTCTGTTCATGGCAGGTACTTTTATCACGAAAAATGTTGCTCTTCCCATATTCCAGATTAACGATGCAATGGAAAGGAACAGGATGACCGGCAAGCTCGAACGCATAGATGTGGCGATTCCGCCGAATGAAATCGGGACATTGAAGGATTCCTACAACGGAATGGTTGACAGGGTCAATGATCTGTTCGAGAACCTTATTGAGAAAGAAAAGATGATCCAGAAAACAGAGATGAGGGTGCTGCAGGAACAGATAAAGCCTCATTTTCTGTACAATTCGCTTGAAACCATCAGCTTTCTTGCGTTGGACGAAGGCGCAAGGGATGTATACGATGCCGTTGAGACTTTGGGAAGCTTTTACAGGAATTTCCTGAGCAAGGGCGACAGGGAGATACCTTTAAGAAGAGAGCTTTCTATCATAAAGGACTATCTTAAGCTCCAAAAGCTGCGATATGGCGACATTCTGAACGACGAATACGATATTTCCGAAGATACGCTCGATTTCATGATTCCGAAGCTCATGCTCCAGCCTATTGTTGAAAACAGCATTTATCACGGGATAAGGCTTAAAGGCGAAGCCGGCACGATCAAGATAAGCAGCCGCATGATCGGAGAGGAACTGCATATTACCGTAAGGGATACGGGCGTAGGAATGACCGACGACCAGATATGTAAGATCCTGTCGATCAATGATAACAATAGTGAATACAATTCTTCCGAAAGCTTCGGTTTGTGGGGAACGATCGAAAGAGTACGCTATTATTGCGGAACGGATGATGTTGTAAGTATCAGGAGTGAGGTCGGAGAATACACCGAGATCGAGTTCAGGCTGATGAAACGATAAAGACTTTATGACTGATGAAAAGATAAGGCGAAAACAGCACAGTCTGTTATAAAAAAGGGGATGTGGGGTTAAAACATGTACAGAGTAATGCTGATAGATGACGAAAGGTCTGCCCGCAAACTGATGCAGGCGTCCTTTGACTGGGAAAGCCTCGGGATGGAGGTCGTGGGCGAGGCCGCCAGCGGTATCGAAGCGATCAATGTCATTGATGACATGAAGCCGGATATTGCATTTGTGGACATTTCAATGCCTTTCATGAACGGTATCGAATTTACGGAAGTAGCCACCAAGCGCTATCCCGATCTTGTGATCATCATTATGACTGCATATGATGATTTTGATTATGCCCGTAAATGCGTCAGTCTCCCGGTATTTGAATATATGCTCAAACCCATGGTGCGTAACGAAGTGCTTGAGGTCCTTGAGCGTGTAAAGAAAAGGCTTGATGAACGGGAAAATAAAAAGAAAGCCGAAAAAGCCGATTTGGGTGACAGCAATGAACACAATGAGGAGCCGGGGGAAGATATCTATTCCGAAATGTCGGCAACAGACCAGATCGTTAGATATATTACCGCGAATTACAGGGATCCGAAGCTGAACCTGACTTCTGCCGCCCAGCATTTCGGATTCAGCTCCAGCTATCTGAGCAGAAAATTCAAACAGGATACGGGCAAGAACTTTATCGAATATCTGACCGAGTGCCGTATGCAAAAGGCTGTGGAGTTGGCAGAAAAAGGTGTGAAAATGTACAAAGCATCCGAAGAAGTCGGTATCCCGGATCCGAACTATTTCGGCAAATGCTTTAAGAAATATACGGGTGTGAGCTATTCCGAATACGGTAAATAAGCTCATTTGTGAACGAGGATGGAAGATGAGACCGGAAAGTAACAAACAGTGTGAAGAAATCGTTGTAAAAAAGATCTATTTTGATATGGACGGCGT
>JAGCZE010000073.1 GCA_017960415.1 Lachnospiraceae bacterium | reverse complement strand
GACTTAAGACCAACTGTGAAATGATATTCGGGTCTGCTATGATATCGCATAAGCAGGCATGAGACCAAGTGTGAATCATATTCGAGCCTGCCTCAAACCGCATAAGCAGGTATGAGACCAACAGTGAAATCATATTTGAGCCTGCCTTGAACCATATAAACAGGTATGAGACCAATTGTGATATCATAATCGACTTTACCTTTATCAACCTATAAACAGGCTCGTGATGCGTGCTGCGCGGCCGGATTACATTGGGCAAATTGGCCAGTAATCCGGCCGGGTAGCACGCAGACAGAGCCGTCACTAGGACAGAAACCTAAAGATGACAGACAAACACCCAAGGAGACACAACCATGGCACGAAACGCTACAAAGCAGGACGAGCAGCTCGAACAGCGGAGCAAAGCCCAGACACTCGCACGACTGTTTCGTTACCTGCTGGAATATAAGAGACTGATCTCGGTCGTACTTCTGATCATGGGAATCAGTACATTTATATCGATAATCAACCCGCTCATAATCGAGCGCGGCATCAACGTCCATATCATCGGACGCAGTACCGACGGCTTGATAACACTGTGCGTGGCAGCCGCCGTACTGAATATACTGCTGGTATTGCTCATAAAATTGCGCATGTATCTGATGGCAAAAATGTCAAATGAGATCGTAATGAAGATCAGGCAGCAGCTATATGAGCACATCCAGACACTGGGCTTCGGATTCTTCGACGGAAGACCGACAGGAAAGATATTGGCACGTCTTATGGGAGATGTAACATCCCTGAAGGACGTACTTTCAAACAGCGTGACCACGCTGATCCCCGACGCGATAACCATAATCGCCGTAGTCGCGATCATGGTCATCAAGGACTGGAGGCTCGGACTTGCTTCACTTTTCAGCCTTCCTGTCATGGTATTCGGCGTGATGTTTTTGGAAAAAAGATCTCATAAGGGCTGGCAGGATTTCAGAAAGAAGAGCTCGAACCTGAATGCCTTTCTTCATGAAGATATTGCCGGAATCCGCGTAATACAGAGCTTTCACGCAGAGGATGAGACACAGAAGACCTTTGACAATCTGACCGACGAACACTTCGATTCATTTGTGACCGCATGCCACTGGTCGGATCTGTTCGGACCGGTCATCGATATCTGCTGGGCAGCAGGCCTGATCGCAATGTACTACGTCGGGATCAAGGTTGTGGGCGTCGAAGACGTCTCGGTAGGCACGCTGATAGCATTCGGATCCTATATCGGAATGTTCTGGCAGCCGGTCATGAACCTCAGCAGTTATTACAACCAGATGATCACAAATATCGCCGGAGCGGAGCGTATTTTCGAGATATTTGACACCAAACCCGAGATATTTGACAATGAAAATGCCACACAGCTTGATGATGTGCGCGGTGAGATCGATTTCGAACATGTCAGCTTCCACTATGATGAGGATGACGATGTCCTGCATGATGTCAGCTTCCATGTGAATGCAGGTGAAACAATAGCTCTGGTCGGACCTACGGGTGCCGGCAAGACCACGATCGTCAACCTGATCTCGAGGTTCTATGATGTTCAGGAAGGTCGTGTAATGCTGGACGGAAAGGACTTAAGAGATATTTCTCTGGGTTCGCTGCGCAGCCAGCTCGGTGTCATGACCCAGGATAATTTCCTGTTCACCGGAACGATACGTGAAAATATCCGTTACGGAAGACTCAATGCAACGGATGAGGAGATCGAGGCAGCTGCAAAGGCTGTCAACGCCCACGACTTCATTATGAAGCTCGAAAAAGGCTACGATACCGAACTGAGTGAGCGCGGCGTGGGACTTTCGGCGGGACAGCGCCAATTGATCGCATTTGCGAGAACGATGGTCAGCGATCCCAAGATCCTGATCCTTGACGAGGCGACCTCGAGCATTGATACACATACCGAAATACTTGTACAGCAGGGCATTGAGAAGCTGCTGGCAGGAAGGACTTCGTTCGTGATCGCGCACAGACTCTCGACGATCAGTAATGCCGACAGGATATTTGTCGTAGACAAAACAGGTATCATGGAGAGCGGAAGCCCAAAGGAACTGATCGCGAAGCGCGGAGAGTATTACAGGCTGTACATGGCTCAGTTCAAGGAAGTATCGTAAATCAGGAAGATTTTCCCGGAAGCGGAATTCCGGAAAGATTTTTACTCACATAACAGCGAATAGTCTTTATAATTCCTTGCAAATACCGCACCGATATGCAATAATTATAGACGGATGTTGAACAGTCAATCCGGTTTTCCGGCAGGTGTGTGTATTCTTAAAGGAGGACAAGAATATGGGACTTTTATCGAAAATATTCGGTGACGATGAAACCGCGCAGAAGGCAAAAGAGATCTTTGGCGGGCTGATCAATGCAGCTGCGGCCAATAACGCTGAGAAGAAAAGCTCCACAGATCCCGTGATAGAAGAGAACAGGCGTCAGGCCGCGCTCTCGGGCGATTCGTGGGGAGACGAGATGCCTGCGGAGGAAAATCAATATAATTACGGCGGAACATATATCCAGTATTTTGAGAATATCTTCAATACGGATTTTGCCGGATACCGCACGGAAAAGGCGACCGCAGACAGACGTACGATATATACGTTTTTCTCGGGAGCATCGAAGGCACTGGTGATCGAGCTTATGCCCGAATCCAGTTCCGTATACAAACTTCGCAAAGAATGTGAAAAAGCGGGTGTGCCTTATCTGAGATTCTACTACGATCATGACGGATGGTGGAATACGCGTTCGTATGTGAAAGGTCGTATCGGGAAGGCACTGAAAGCATAATACAATATGTATTCCAAATCAGTTATAAAAGCAGAAAGAGAACGCTTAGCGCCTGTGGCGGATCCGGCATGGCACTTATGTCCGCCGGCCTGATGATCGGCGGCCGTGATTTCAGCATGTTTGAAGTGCTTCGCAGGCAGCAGTGCCATGTACGGTCTGGTACATCCCGTAATTTACGGGATTTAACGTATTCTCTTTCTGCTTTTTGTTTATTTCATTATTATTTTTTGCGAATGAAGAGGGCTGAATAGTTATTAATCAGAAACCGGAGGATGTCGTATGTCATTACTGGATCTGCTTGCGGACGAAAACGCATGGAATTCATTTTACGAACATAAGATTTCCCTGGCCTGCCCGAAGCAGTTTACAAAAGAACTCCGGTCTGTTATTAATGAAAAAAGATATTTACCGGTATGCACACTGATCGGATCGGGCGGTGCGTTTCCGCTACCCCAGAAGTCGGTCATCAGTAAGATGGGCTCGGAAAAAAAGCGGACGGTATATACCTATCCCGGGGATGCCGGCACGGTGATCAAGCTTCTGACCTTTCTGATGCTTCGCAAATATGACTGCATTTTCGACGGGGGACTTTATTCATTCAGACACGGCAGGACGGCGCAGGATGCGGTCAGGAGCCTGCTGAAGGTCAAGGAGCTTCCGAAGATGTACGGCTACAAGGTCGACATTCACGATTATTTTAATTCAATACCTGTGGAACAGCTGCTTCCGATGCTTGAAAATACTCTCGGAGACGACAGGCGGCTGTATGAGTTTCTGGAATCATTGTTGACAGAGTCGAATGTCATGTACAGGGGAAGAATTGTTTCCGAGAAAAAAGGCATAATGGCCGGGACGCCGATTTCGTCGTTCTACGCCAATCTGTTCCTGACCGGAATGGACCGCCATTTTACAGATATCGGGATACCGTATGCGAGATATTCCGATGACATCATCCTGTTTGCTCCGACACGGGAGGACATTGACGACCATGCCCGATATATCCGGGAATATCTGGCGGAACGGGCTCTCGAGGTCAATCCGGCGAAAGAAGAGTATTATGCTCAGGGAGAAGCATTTACAT
>JAGCZE010000072.1 GCA_017960415.1 Lachnospiraceae bacterium | reverse complement strand
GGTTTTTCGGTAATGACATCGATCATCCTGTTCAGCGTCCTGCCTTACGAGCCGCTTGAATACACGGGTGTAATAGGATTCGCCCTGCTGGTGGCGGGAGAAACGCTTGCGGGAGTGATCCTTGGTTTCTTCGCAAATATTGTTTATCAGATACTCGGCTTTGCCGGACAGCTGCTCGACCTTGAAGTAGGCTTCTCCATGGTCAATGAGATGGATCCGGTAACAAGCGCGCAGGTAACGGTCAGCGGTAATTTTTATTCATATGCGGTCATGCTGCTGCTAATGATCACATATATGCATCATTATCTGATCGAAGCTTTGATAGACAGCTTTGAGGCGGTTCCGGTCGGAACGGTATCCTTCAATCCGCTGATCTATTCGGTGACGGCGGAATTCATGGCGGAATATTTTGTTCTGGCATTCAGGATAATCCTTCCGATATTTGCCGCGATGCTGATCGTCAATACGGTACTTGCGATCCTGGCAAAGGTTGCACCGCAGATGAGTCTGTTTGTCATCGGTATACAGCTCAAAGTCCTTGTGGGACTTGCTGTCATGGTGATCATGGTGCAGATGCTCCCGGGGATCGGGGAACTGATCTTCGGAAAAATGATGGAGATTATGAGGGATGCAATTCAATATTTCTGATCGGATGCTGCTTGCAATGAACCTTCAGTTCTTCGCAGAGGGTGACGGCGGTGAAAAGACCGAAGAAGCCACTCCGAAGAAACTTGATGATGCCCGCAAGGAAGGCCAGGTAGCCAAGTCACAGGACCTGAACACGGCATTTGAACTGATCGTACTGTTTGTCATACTGAAGGTCTTTGTGGGGATGCTCGCCACAAGGTTCACGGATACCTTCAAGCTGTTCTACAACAGCATTGAAACCTATTCCGAAGACCAGTTTACGATGAATTATTTTGCGGCATATTTTCGAAGCGCCGCCGGACAGATACTGATCACGCTGCTTCCGATACTTGCGGCTTCGGTAGCGGTTGCGATCCTTGTAAATGCATTGCAGGTCGGATGGCATCCGACCGGTAAGCCGTTAGAGCCCAAGTTCAACAAGATCAATCCGCTGAACGGCTTCAAGCGCCTGTTCAAGCTCGATAAGCTCGTAGACCTGTTAAAAGCGCTGCTCAAGGTTGGGCTGGTCGGATATATAGCCTATACGACATTTGTAGATCAGATGGGCATTGTAAATATCGTATATGACCTGACTTTATTTGCCGCCGTCATGTATGTCGGCAATATTGTCATCAACTTCGGGATCAAGGTCAGCATCGTATTTCTGATCATTGGCGTGGGCGATTTTATGTATCAGAAATTCAAATTTGCGAGAGACATGCGAATGTCGAAGCAGGAGATCAAGGACGAGTTCAAACAGACTGAAGGTGATCCCAAGATCAAGGGACAGATCAGGCAGAAGATGAGAGAGGCTTCGCAACGCAGGATGATGCAGAAACTGCCGGAAGCGGACGTTGTTATCACGAACCCCACGCATCTTGCCTGTGCGATCAAATATGACAAAGAGATAGCGGAAGCGCCGATTTTGCTGGCGAAGGGCGCCGATTTCCTGGCAGAGAGGATCAAGGAGGTCGCAAGGGAAAACTTTATCCCCATCGTCGAAAATAAGCCGCTGGCGCGTATGCTGTACCATAATGTGGATATAGATGAGCAGATCCCGGAGGAGCTGTACCAGATGACGGCGGTAGTATTGTCGTACGTATACAGTATCAACGGGAAACTGTAAAAAAGTCCGGAAGAGGAAAGGATAACAGTAAATTAATCCGGAGGCTGAACGGAAAACTGTAAAAAACCGGAGCTGAACGGAAAACAGTAAATTGATTCGGAGGCGGAAAGGAGGGAAAATATGAAAGTCAACATGAAAATGATGTCGAACTATATGATCGGCATCTATGTGCTTGCGATCATCATATTTTTCATCATTCCTATTCCTTCGATAATGCTGGATGTTCTGGTGGCACTGAACATGTCCATCGCGATGATCGTACTGTTCAATGCGCTGTTCTCGGTGGAAGTGCTGAATATGTCAACATTTCCGACCATATTGCTGTTCACGACACTGTTCAGGATATCGCTGAACGTGTCCTCAACAAGACTGATCCTTCTGGACGGTAACCCCGGTAAGGTTATCACCCAGTTCGGATATTTCGTCGGCGGTTCGAATATCATAGTCGGCGCGATCATATTCGTGATCATAATACTTGTCCAGTTCCTTGTGATCAACAAGGGTTCCGAGCGTGTATCCGAAGTTACGGCGAGATTTACGCTCGATGCGATGCCCGGTAAACAGATGGCCATCGATGCGGACTTGAATACCGGCGCCATTACCGATCAGGAAGCAAGGGCAAGACGTGAGAAAGTCCAGGAAGAATCAACGTTCTTCGGTTCCATGGACGGTGCTACGAAGTATGTAAAGGGAGATGCGGTAGCGGGCCTGATCATCACGCTGATCAACTTTGCCGGCGGAATGGTCATGGGTATCATGAATGAAGGCCTTGATGCATCCTCAGCTCTTTCAAAATACGGAATGCTGACAATAGGTGACGGTCTGGTCAGCTCCATGCCCTCACTGATGATATCGCTGGCAACCGGTGTGCTGGTTACCAAGGTTTCCAAGGAAGCCGACATCGGAGACATGCTTATCTCGCAGCTGTTCTCGATCCCGAAGGTACTCTACCTTGTAGGCGCTGCGATGATACTGCTGGGTCTTACACCGCTCCCGACGCTTATTTTCATCCCCCTCGGCGTTGCATTCATTGCCGCGGGACGCGCAATAGACAAGAGAGTCAAGACCACGGAGGTCGAAAAGGAGGTTTCGGCGGACGAAACGGAAGCCGCGGAGGTACGGCGTCCGGAGAATGTCGTATCGCTGCTGCAGGTTGACCAGATCGAGCTTGAGTTCGGTTACGGCATCATACCTCTGGCAGATACCAACCAGGGTGGCGACCTGCTGGACCGTGTAGTACTGATCAGAAGACAGATAGCGCTTGAACTCGGTTGTGTGGTTCCGACCATACGTCTGCGTGATAACATACAGCTGAATCCGAACCAGTACATCATCAAGATCAAGGGCGTTCCGGTATCCGAGGGTGAGATCCTGTTTGACCATTATATGGCGATGAACCCCGGATATGTTGAGGAGGAGATCACCGGTATCCCGACATTTGAGCCCTCCTTCCACCTGCCTGCGCTGTGGATCACCGAAGGACAGAGGGAAAGAGCGGAATCCTACGGTTATACGGTTGTTGATCCGCCTTCGATCATTGCTACGCACCTTACCGAGGTTATCAGAAGGCATCTTGACGAACTGCTTACGCGTCAGGATGTACAGAACCTCATCAATAATATTCAGGAACAGAACCAGACTCTGGTTTCGGAGCTTGTTCCGAAGCTGCTCAATGTCGGCGAGATACAGAAGGTACTGCAGAACCTTCTGCGAGAAGGTATTTCCATCAGGGATCTCGTAACGATCTTCGAAACACTTGCCGATTATGCGCCTACGACGCATGATACGGACGTCCTGACCGAATATGTCAGACAGAGCCTCAAACGTGCGATCACGGCCAAGTTCTTCCCTTCGGGAGAGAAGAACAGCGTAGTCACACTTGATCCTTCGGTAGAACAGGAGATCATGGCCAGTGTCAAAACAACCGAGCAGGGTTCATATATCAGCTACGATCCCGAGAAGGCGAAGTCGCTTATGGAATCCGTTCAGGAGGAAGCACAGAAGCTTGAAAACATGGGGCAGACACCCATTATCATCACATCACCCATTGTCAGGATGTACTTTAAGAAAATGACAATGGACTATTTCCCGGATCTGATCGTTATTTCCTATAACGAGATCGATTCCAACGTTGAATTACAATCAGTAGGGATGGTGACAGTTAAGTGATAATAAAGACTTTTACGGCACAGACCGAAACAGAAGCGCTCGAGCTGGCGAAAAAAGAACTCGGGCCCGGAGCTATAGTGACCAAGAAGAAAGAAAACATTCCTCATGGTCTTATGGCGCTGTTTAAAAAACCTTCGTATGAGATCACGGCAGCGGTTGACGATTCTCCGGTCAAGAATGAGCCCTCAAGGAAGGAAGCTGCCCGCAATCTGTTCATGAATAATCCGAATATCATTTTCGAGGATCCGAATGAGAAGAAGGATGAACAGACTGGTGCGGCCGGCAGTAAGATCAATTTCAACGATACGGCATCCATCGAGAAGCAGCTCAGCAACCTGACCACGATGATCGAGAAGACCATCAGCCAGAAGAATGAGCCGAAGGAAGCTCCTGTCCAGCCCAAGAAGGACGGAGCGGACCAGGGAAACAACAAGAATGACAGGAATGTAGCCTGCATCAGGCTCATTTACAATCAGCTCGTCGAAAATGAAGTTGACGAGAAATACGTCAATCAGGTCATCAGCGAGATCGAGCCCACGTTGAAGAAGGATGCCCCTGTCGAGAATATCCTGGCGGCCATTTATCAGAAGATCGTGCTCAAGCTCGGCAAGACCGAAGTGATCGATATCGGCGCCAACAAGTGCAAATACATTTTCTTCATCGGTCCTACCGGTGTGGGAAAAACCACAACGATCGCCAAGATCGCTTCAAAACTCAAGCTTGAGAAGAAGCTGAACATTGCGCTGCTTACCGCGGATACATACAGGATCGCGGCTGTTGAGCAGCTTCACAGCTATGCCAATATCCTTCAGGTTCCGCTGACGGTAGCATATAACGAGTCGGAGATCGCCCAGGCACACGACGATCTGAAGAATTTCGACATTGTTCTTGTGGATACCGCCGGCCGCTCCCATCGCGACAAGGAACAGAAGGACGATATAGAGAGGATGATCAAGTCCATTCCCGAGGAAGAGCGGGAAGTATATCTGGTCTTAAGCGTTACTACGAAGTATAAGGATCTCGTAGCCATTACCGAAGCATATTCGGAGATCACGGATTACAGGCTCATATTTACGAAGCTTGATGAAAGCGCGTGTGTGGGCAATATTTTCAATATTAAACTGCTTACGGGGAGACCGTTGTCATATGCGACATTCGGACAGAAGGTTCCGAATGACATCAGCAGGATCGATGCCCAGACCATCGCCAGGCAGCTGTTAGGGGGTGCGAACTGATGGATCAGGCCGATCAATTAAGAAAGCTTGTCAATAAGCAGAAAAAAGTTCGCAAGGTTTCCCGCGTTATTACCGTAACCAGCGGTAAGGGAGGTGTCGGCAAGTCGACACTTACCGTCAATCTTGCGATACAGATGTCCCGTATGGGCAAGAGAGTCATAATCCTCGATGCCGACTTCGGTCTGGCAAATATAGAGGTAATGCTCGGAATAAGGCCCACATACAACCTGGCGGATCTGATGTTCAGGGGAAGGGACTTAAAAGAGATCATTACCGAAGGACCCGAAGGGATAGGCTTTATCTCGGGTGGGTCGGGCATACAGGAACTGTCGAGGCTCACGAGGGATCAGGTCATTTATCTGGTCCAGAAGCTGTACGAGCTTGATGAACTTGCAGACATAATCCTCGTCGATACAGGCGCGGGCATTGCCGATTCGGTACTGGAATTCGTTTCGGCCAGCAACGAGGTACTGATCGTTGCAACACCGGAGCCGACCTCCATCACAGATGCGTATGCGCTACTTAAGACACTGAACAGGAAGAGCGACTACGCAAGAGAGAGCACTTCGATCAAGATGGTCGCCAACAGGATCAACAACGAAGAAGAAGGACTGACGCTGCACAGCAAGCTCGGAGTCGTTGTGGAGAAGTTCCTGAATATCAAGATCGAGTATCTCGGAGGGATACATCAGGATACAAACTGCCAGAAGGCTATCATGAGACAGGAACCCGTCACCATCGGGTATCCGACCTCTATAACTTCGAAGGAGATCAACGAGATAGCCGCAAAGCTGCTTGATATTCCTATCGAGCAGAAGGAAGGAAAGGGTATCGCCCAGCTGTTTAACAGGGGGATGAAGAATATTTACAAGAAAAAATGTTACAGG
>JAGCZE010000071.1 GCA_017960415.1 Lachnospiraceae bacterium | reverse complement strand
TTGACCATATCCAGAGCTTCTCGTATACCGAGCTGGACCGGATGGGCACGGATACGCTGATCACCAGGATGACAAGCGATATCAACCAGGTACAGAACGGCGTAAACCTGGCTCTGAGGCTCCTGCTGCGCAGCCCGTTCATCGTCTTCGGGGCGATGATCATGGCATTTACGATCGATGTGAAATGCGCACTGATATTTGCGGTAGCGATACCTGTTTTGTCGGTCGTTGTCTTCGGGATAATGCTGCTGTGTATGCCATTGTACAAAAAAGCCCAGAAGGCGCTTGATAAGCTGCTTGGGATCACTCGTGAGAATCTTGAGGGCGTCAGGGTCATCAGGGCATTCTGCCACGAGGAACGCGAGATACAGGAATTCGACGAAAGAAACGAGGCATTGACGAAGGTCAATGAGTTTGTCGGCAGGATCTCAACGCTGATGAATCCCGCAACTTACCTTTTGATCAATGTCGCCACGATCATTCTGATACGCTCGGGGGCACTGCGTGTGGAAGCCGGAGACTTAAAGCAGGGCGATGTGGTCGCACTTTACAACTATATGGCGCAGATCATTGTGGAACTCGTCAAGCTCGCATCTCTTATCATCACGCTGAACAAGTCGATGGCCTGTGCCGGCAGGATCAGCGAGGTATTCGAAGTCGAGCCCGGGATGAAGTATGCAGGGGAGCTCGCAGAGAGAGGGCAGATATTGGGTAGGGACATTTATGATATTACGGAAACAGAGAACGAAACCGGAAGTGGGAACGGTAGTGTGCAAGGGAACGGGAAGAGAACCGGAACGGGCCCGAATCCGTATGTTTCGTTCGACAATGTTTCGTTTTCATATGCCGGATCCGACGCCGATGCGATTACAGACATATCATTTGATGCAAAAAAAGGCCAGACCATCGGTATCATCGGCGGTACGGGCTGCGGTAAATCGACTTTGGTCAATCTGATAGCCAGATTCTATGATGTGACGGGCGGAACGGTGACGGTTGACGGACGGGATGTCAGGGATTATCCGAAGGGAGCCCTGACGGACAGGATCGGTATTGTGCCGCAGAAAGCGGTTCTGTTTGAGGGTACGATCCGCGAGAATATGCAGTGGGGCAATCCGGATGCCGATGATAATGAGATCAGGCAGGCGCTTGAAGCGGCGCAGGCTGCGGAGGTTGTCGACGGCAAGGAAGGCGGGCTTGACTCCCATGTGGAGCAGAACGGCCGGAATTTCTCCGGCGGGCAGAAACAGCGTCTGTGCATTGCAAGAGCACTGGTCAAGAAGCCGGAAATACTGATACTGGATGATTCGTCAAGTGCGCTGGATTTTGCGACCGACCTGAAGCTGAGAAGGGCAATACATAATCTTGAGGGCAATATGACCGTATTCATTGTCTCACAGAGGACGGCAAGCGTAAGGAATGCCGACCGGATTCTGGTACTCGATGACGGAAGGCTCGCAGGAAACGGAACTCATGAGGAACTGATGAAGGATTGCGCGGTATACAGGGAGATCTATTATTCGCAGTTCCCCGAGGAAAAGACGGCCGGGTGAAGGCGGAGAAATACAGATTGTGTGGGAACACCTCATCCGCCCGCGCAGCTGGCGGATGAGGTGATAATTGAAAACGAAAGGAATACGATTCATGGGCGATTCTGATAAAAAGAAAAGTTTTCCCGCAGGAAGCGGGGCGGTCCTGAAAAAGGTCTTGCGCGTCATCGGAGGATATAAGCTCCTGATCGTGCTGAGCCTGATATTTGCGGCGGGATCGGTGTTCATTCAGCTGTATATCCCGATGCTCTTCGGCGATGCGATCGACGAGATAGTAGATAACGGAAAGATCAATTTTGAGACTATAGGCATGTATCTGACAAAGATACTGATATTGACGATCATCTCGTCTGTTGTTGTCTGGATCATGAACCTGATCAACAACAGGCTGGCGTTTAAGACTGTCCGGGATATCAGATCGAAGGCCATCAGGCAGATACAGGAGCTTCCGCTTTCATATCTTGACCGCTGCAGTACCGGCGATGTGGTTCAGCGTGTGATCGCGGATACGGACCAGCTTGCGGACGGTCTGCTGCTGGGCTTTAACCAGCTGTTTTCGGGTGTTGTGACTATCATTGTCACACTCATTTTCATGCTTTCGAAAAATGTGCTTATTTCGCTGATGGTGCTGGTAATGACACCGGTGAGCTTTCTTGTTGCGAAATTCATTTCCGGACGCACCTACAAGATGTTCGGCAAACAGACGAAGACCAGAGGGCAGCAGACGGCGCTGATCAACGAAGTCATTTCGAACCAGAAGGTCGTAAAGGCATTCGGCTGTGAGAAGCGTGTATCGGAGAAGTTTGCCGGTATTAATGAAGAATTGAAGAATTATTCCCAAAGCGCGGTTTTCTTCAGCTCTCTGACCAATCCCTCCACAAGAGCCGTGAACAACGTGATCTATGCCCTTGTGGCCCTGGTCGGTGCGTTCAAGATCATAGCGGGATCCCTGAGTGTAGGCGGTCTGACGGTTCTGCTGTCTTACGCAAACCAGTATATGAAGCCCTTCAATGACATCAGCTCCGTGATCACCGAGCTCCAGAATGCGCTTGCCTGCGCAAATCGTGTATTTGAGCTGATCGAGGCCGAACCTCAGACAGCAGAAAAGGATGTTGAAATGAAGCCGGCTAATGGGTTGGTGGATATTGACGGTGTTGACTTCTCGTATGTAAAGGAAAAGCCGCTGATCGAGCATTTTACCTTCAAGGCGCAGCCCGGTACAACTACAGCGATAGTCGGCCCCACAGGCTGCGGAAAGACTACATTTATCAACCTTCTGATGCGTTTCTATGACGTGGATAAGGGGTCTATCACCGTTGATGGACAGGATATCCGCGATGTTACAAGACATTCGCTGAGACACAACTACGGTATGGTGCTGCAGGAAACCTGGCTGAAGTCCGGCACCATCAGGGACAATATCGCATTCGGCAAGCCGGATGCTTCGGACGAGGAGATCATAAAAGCAGCAAAGGATTCCCATTGCTGGGAGTTTATCCGCAGGATGCCCGGCAAGCTCGATTGCGTGGTGCGGGACGATTCATTGAGCCAGGGGCAGAAGCAGCTTCTGTGTATTGCAAGAGTCATGTTGTGCAGGCCGCCGATGCTGATCCTGGACGAGGCAACATCGAGCATCGATACGAGAACCGAACTGCAGATACAGGAGGCATTTGCGAAGCTGATGAAGGGCAGGACGAGCTTCATTGTCGCACACAGGCTCTCGACGATCCACAGTGCCGACAATATCCTTGTAATGCAGGCCGGAAAGATTCTCGAACAGGGCAACCACGATTCGCTGATGAAAAAAGCCGGGTTCTATATGAACCTGTATAATTCACAGTTCGCAGGGGTGGAGTGAAGCTGCGGATGACGGCAGACAGAACCGTTGAGAATGAATATTTTGTTTAGGCAAGGGAAAGGATCATGAGAATAAAAAAGCTTGAAAAGAACGAATTATATGATGCGTATCTGGTTTCCACATATTGTTTTCAGTCGCGGGTGGAAGATATCGAGAGCGTACGGAAAAGCATAGAATCCGGAGAAAACAGGGATTGGGGCGATCCCAATAAAGATGAGGACTGGGGTGCCTTTGATGATGACGGGACGCTGATGGCACGTATCATCAACAACAGATTCCGGTTTTATCTGGACGGACAGGCG
>JAGCZE010000070.1 GCA_017960415.1 Lachnospiraceae bacterium | reverse complement strand
TCCGTAAATATGCTCGAACATGGCCTCTAAAACCGGAAAGATCTCCACATCCCGATTATAATTGACCGTGGTTTTCCCGTAGGCTTCCAGATGGAAGGGATCGATCATATTTACGTCATTAAGGTCAGCAGTCGCTGCCTCATAAGCAACATTGACGGGGTGAGACAGCGGAATGCTCCAGATAGGGAATGTCTCGAACTTGGCGTATCCGGCCTTGATCCCTCTTTTATTCTCGTGATAAAGCTGTGACAGGCAGGTAGCCATCTTTCCGGATCCCGGGCCCGGGGCAGTGACTACAACGAGTGAATGTGATGTCTCGATATAATCATTTTTTCCGTATCCGTCATCGCTTACGATAAGAGGGATGTTGGAAGGATATCCGGCAATGGGATAATGCTTATAAACTTTAACCCCGAGCTGATGAAGCCTCTGCTCGAACTTCTCTGCCAGAGGCTGGCCCGTATACTGGGTAATACATACACTTCCGACATAAAGGCCGAATTCGGTGAATGCATCGATCAGCCTTAATACATCCTGGTCGTATGTGATACCGAGGTCTCCCCTTCTCTTGTTCTTCTCGATCGCATCCGCATTGATGGCGATCACGATCTCGGCATCTGCCTTGAGCTGAAGGAGCATCTTGATCTTGCTGTCGGGCTCAAATCCCGGAAGAACACGTGATGCGTGATAATCGTCAAACAGCTTGCCTCCGAATTCCAGATAGAGCTTACCTCCGAACTGCTCGATCCTGTCCCTGATCTTCTGGGACTGTAATCTGGCATATTCGTCACTGTCAAAACCGATCTTATACATCTACCCTGCTAGTCCTTTCACGCCTTGGAAGGCTTCATTACAATTATCTTTTTCATCTTGCTGCTGTCGTCCACGGTAATATCGGATCCGGTAAACTCGACATCCTTTTGGGGGAACAGCTTAACAAATTCATCAACACGGCCGATCTCATCGTAACCGAAAGAATCTCCGCTGTAATGCATGGGGATCGTAACCTTGGGCTTTATCTTATCGACATACTTCTTAGCCTGCTTCGCATCGATGGTATAAAAGCCTCCGACAGGGATAAGAAGGATATCGCATCCCTTCAGTTTCTCAAGGTCCTCGCTTGTGATCATGCAGCCGATATCGCCCATATGAACTACCTTATGATCACCGATATTGATGACCGTTATATTATTCTTTCCGCGAAGCTCGCCTTCCTTATCATCATGCCAGGTCTCGATAAAATCAACGAGGAAGGGAGTATCGGCACGGACAGACGCCAGCTTTACGCTCTTAAGGCCGTAATGATCCGCGTGCTTATGGGAACAGATGACCATATTGGCAGATTCCTTGAGAGGTTCAAGGCCCGGAACGGAACCGGCATCATAGGGATCCATTATGAGAGCGAAGCCTTCTTTAACGAACTTGAAACATGCGTGTCCGAGATATGTGATCTCCATTATCTGTCCTCCTGCTCGAAAATTCTGCAACTATAATATCACATTATTTCTATAAAATAATGCAGTGAGAAACAAAAAAGACAGGGCTTTTTCTTATTTACCGTTGGTATATACAGCAAGATCGAACCAGTCAACAAACAATGTCATCGGGGAGCGGTATCTTCCGGCAGGGACAAAATCCGAATTTTCGAGAAGATACTGCTCGTGCTCCGGATGCATATACATCAGGACTACCTTTCTCGGTCTTCTTTTAAGACTGAGCTGGATATTATGTATCAGAGACTTAAATACTTCACGCGGAACAGAATTAAAAAGGTACAGATAATCATAATCATCATACCCGTCAAATGTTTCCGCATCGTCAGTTACCGCCCGGCAGCGGTCATCGACATTCAGCAGATTAAAGTTCTCATTAGCCGTTCTGACAAGCTCTTCGGAGATATCATATCCGTCTATCTTCCTAAACGGAAATTTGGAGAGGATATACATCGTGCGTCCTTTTCCGCACCCTATATCCAGAACGCTGTCCTTATCGGTAATTTTCATATCCCGGAGAGCCCGCTTGAGATTACCGGGTGTAGATGTCTGGTACGGATTACCGTGAGATTCGTCGATCCCGAGTTCATCCACTTCTTTCCACCGTCCGAAGTCGGCACCGTGATAAAACAGTTTGTCATTGGCCATGCAGCCGCATTGCCATATCTTTGATAAAATCCTCTTTATCAAAATCATTCCCCCTTATTTAATTGTTACTTTACCGGAACAGTACTAAGATCAATAATCTATCTCCTCATTTGATGTTTTTTTGTTCCGCAGTCCCGGAAGATTGAAAAATCCGAACACAGCTTCGATTATAAGACCTAATCCGATCCATATCATGAGGCCGTTGCTGAATGAGAACGGATTGATGATGATAAATACGCCGAGTCCGACCGCAAGAAAAGCGATCAGGAGCGATATCCACCATTTCTTCCTTACCTTGCGCAGAATGAAGATCGCCTGATGGATGTTTGCCAGACCCACCAGGATAATGATCGCACCGAACACGATATTGAAAACACTGATAAGAAGATCGGGATTCACGGTAAAGATGATACCCATTATACCCACGATCGCACTTCCGATAAGCGAGATAAAATCAGTTATCCCGCGGCTCTTTGCAAAGATAAATACTCCGAGGCCGAACACCGCAAAAAGGATCAAGGAGACTCCGAGCACCCTGGCCAGCATCTGGGAGGATTCCTTAGGCCAGGCAATAAATGCCGCACCCATAAGGAGCATAACGATGTTCACAATGAGCATATATCTTCTGACGGATCTGATACTTTCGGGTGCCATGTTCCCACCTCCGTGCTGATCTTTGTCTCAATGATATCAGACTGAGTGACAATTCTCCATGAATTTCAGGAAAACAGATCATTCAGCTTTC
>JAGCZE010000069.1 GCA_017960415.1 Lachnospiraceae bacterium | reverse complement strand
ATTTCACTGCTGTTTCTTATCAAACAAACTTCACCGCTGTTCCGTATGCGATAACCTCTGCAGCGCCCTGCATAACTGCAGATGAAGCGTAGCGGATATTGACGATCGCATCGGCGCCCAGGCCCTCGGCTTCGGCTACCATTCTCTTGGTCGCAATGGCTCTGGCCTCGTTCATCATCTCGGTGTAGCCGGTCAGCTCGCCGCCCACAATGGTCTTAAAGCCCGCACCGATATCCTTGCCTATATGTTTCGACTGAATGGTCGAACCCTTGACAAGTCCAAGCATTTCCAACGTTTTACCGGTGATGTAATCAGTATTTACCAATATCATCTTCTTCTCCTCCTTCGATCTCGTTTATTCTCTGAAAACATACATATATCATGACCACAGCAAATACTGCGGGAATGATCCCGAAAAATATCCTGAACACGCCCTCGAGGAAGCTGGCTATCAGCGCAAAATATATGATATAATAAAGCACCATTATGACAGTGATCACGATCGGTGCCACCATTTTTTTCTTATGATCGTTCATACACGACTCCGTATAACAAGTGAAAGGTATTTCAGGCCGGGCAGCCGCCATGCATGAGACGCCCGGCCTGATCCAAATGGCAAAATTAGCTGCCAATTATCTCCTGCACTCTATAATATCACCATTCTCACTTTATTACAATGTTTATTGCTTCTCATTTCACGGCTTTTTATTTCATATCCGCGGATTTTTTTCGGGTATCCGTAATTGTCATATTTATCCCTCATATTTTTATATTCTTCCCCGAAAATTTCTATTGCCTTTCGCGCGTTAACATGTTAAAATGTCAGAGTGAATTTTTTATTTATTCTGATAAGGGAAAGGAAAAACATTTATGGACAATTTTGCTCAATCCGTTGCTAATGTCAATGATGTCGTGAACGGCGTTGTTTGGGGCGTGCCGGCTCTTGTGCTGCTGATAGGCACAGGTATTCTCATGACAGTTCTGACGAAATTCTGCCAGTTCAGGCGCTTCGGTCATATGTGGAAGACCACGATCGGCGGCCTGTTCAAAAACAAGAGTATCCGTAAGAGCCAGGAAAAGCACTCTATTTCGCAGTTCCAGGCTCTGTGTACCGCGCTTTCCGCAACCATCGGAACCGGTAATATCGCAGGTGTCGCATACGCGATCACCATGGGCGGCCCCGGTTCGGTTTTCTGGATGTGGATCGCTGCCATCGTCGGAATGATGACGAATTATTCCGAACATGTACTCGGTATCTTCTTCCGCCGCCGCAATGAAAAAGGCGAGTGGAGCGGCGGTGCCATGTATTACTTAAAGGACGGCGTCGGTAAAATGAAATACGGCAAGGTCGCAGGTTCCGTTCTTGCAGCCCTCTTCTCACTTTTCGCGGTCATCGCTTCGTTCGGTATCGGAAATATGGGACAGGTTGCCTCCATTACCGAAAGCATCAATACGATCATTCCGATCGAAGACAGTATCGTAAATATAGTTACCGCGGTGATCATCATTATTTTCCTTGCACTGGTTATCATCGGCGGTCTGAAGCGCATCGCTACAACGAACGAACGCATCGTGCCTTTTATGGCCATCTTCTTCGTTATCGGCTCGATCATCATCATTTTCATGAATGTTTCCAAGGTTCCGGCTGCATTCGGCGCGATTTTTGCCGGTGCGTTCAATATTAAGTCGGCAGCCGGCGGTGTCGGCGGCGCTATCATTGCCAATGCCATGACATGGGGCTTCAAGCGCGGCGTTTTCAGTAACGAGGCCGGTCTCGGTTCATCAGTTATGGTTCACTCCGCATCCAATGTTAAAGAGCCTGTTGATCAGGGACTCTGGGGTATTTTTGAAGTATTTGCGGACACCATTATCGTCTGTACATGTACCGCCCTTGTAATCCTTACTTCGGGCGTAGTCGATCTCGATACCGGCGCATCCATTTCCGGAGCAACCAAGCTCGGACTTGCTACAGAAGCATTTACGAAGAATTTCGGAACCTTCGGCGGCATCTTCATCGCTGTGGCGGTTTCGCTGTTCGCATTTACGACGATCCTCGGCTGGAGCTACTACGGAACCAAGGCCTGGGAATACCTGTTCGGAACCAAGTCAACACTCATTTACAAGATCCTCTTCATCGCCATGGTACTTGTAAGTGCTACAATGAATGTTTCGCTCGCCATTGATCTTTCGGACACTTTCAACGGTCTTATGGCCATTCCCAACCTGATTGGCGTTGTATGCCTGAGCACTCTGGTACTGAAGATCACCAAGAACTATTCGGCACGTAAGATCACGAAGAAACAGCCCGATCTTGAGCCGATGTATTCTGCGTTCCCTGAGATCCAGAAGGAGCAGGAAGCAAGGGAAGATTAAGGAGGTTAATTAAACATGATCAAGGAAGCAATTGTAAAGATCGTAAATAAAGAAGATCTCACCTACGATGAGGCCTATACCGTCATGAACGAGATCATGAGCGGCGAGACCTCGCCCACACAGAATGCGGCATTTCTCGCTGCATTATCGACAAAAAGCGCAAAAGCCGAGACAACCGACGAGATCGCCGGCTGTGCTGCGGCAATGAGAGCTCACGCCACGCAGGTTAATACCGGAATGGACATTTTTGAGATCGTTGGTACCGGCGGCGATAACGCTCACAGCTTCAACATTTCCACTACCTCGGCACTTGTAGCGGCCGCAGGCGGAGTCAAGGTTGCCAAGCACGGTAACCGCGCCGCTTCGTCCCTGTGCGGCACTGCGGATTGTCTTGAGGCTCTGGGCGTCAATATCCAGCAGAGCCCCGAAAGATGTATTGAGCTGCTCAAGGAAGCCGGAATGTGCTTCTTCTTCGCACAGAAATATCACACATCGATGAAATATGTCGGCCCGATCCGCAAGGAGCTCGGTTTCCGTACGGTTTTCAATATTCTTGGACCGCTTACGAATCCCGGTTCCCCTTCAATGCAGCTTCTGGGCGTCTATGACGAGTATCTGGTTGAGCCGCTGGCTCAGGTTCTTGTAAATCTCGGTGTTAAGCGCGGCATGGTTGTATACGGCCAGGATAAGCTTGATGAGATCTCTCTCAGCTCTCCCACAAAGATCTGTGAGATCCGTGACGGCTGGTTCAGGTCCTATGTGATCACCCCCGAAGATTTTGGTTTCGAGCGCTGCACCAAGGATGACTTAAAGGGCGGAACCCCTGAAGAGAACGCCCGGATCACTATCGCGATCCTGAAAGGCGAAAAGGGACACAAGAGAAACGCTGTGCTCATGAATGCAGGCGCATCACTGTATATCGCAGGAAAGGCTGATTCCATGAAAGACGGTATCGCACTTGCTGCCGAACTCATTGATTCGGGCAAGGCTTACGAAACCCTGAACAAACTGATCGAGGTCAGCAACCGTCCGGAGTGATGCCGATCCTATACGAATCCATCCTTATCAATGGTTAACATACCGGATACAGTTATCCGGTCCGTTGCCCGTTCACAGATAATAAATCTTTCGGGCAGCTCAGAAGATACTTCCGGCTTTATGCTGTTCAGGAAATTTTGTACATATACTACGGAGGATTATTGCTTTGACGATTCTCGACCAACTCGCCGCACATGCGATGGACAGGGTAAAGGAAGCCCGGTCCCACAAGCCTTTGGAGGTTATCCGGGAGCAGACTTTTGCCTTGCCAAAAGGCGGCTTTGCATTTGAGAATGCCCTTAAAACGCCGGATATCGCCTTTATTTGCGAATGCAAGAAGGCTTCCCCTTCAAAGGGCCTTATAGCTCCCGATTTCCCGTATCTCGAGATTGCTATGGACTATGAAGCCGCAGGTGCGGACTGCATTTCGGTCCTGACAGAACCGAAGTGGTTCCTCGGAAATGACAGTTATCTTGAGGAAATAGCAAAAAACGTGAGCATCCCCTGCCTGCGCAAGGATTTCACCGTAGACGAGTATATGATCTTCGAAGCAAAGCTGCTCGGCGCTTCTGCAGTCCTTCTGATCTGCTCGATCTTAAGTTCCGGTCAGATAAAGGAATATCTCGGAATATGTGACGAGCTAGGGCTTTCGGCCCTTGTGGAGGCACATGATGAAAACGAGGTTGAAACGGCCGTAAACGCCGGAGCGCGCATTATAGGCGTAAATAACCGCAATCTGAAGGATTTTACCGTCGACACCGAAAACAGCCGCAGGCTGCGCACTCTTATTCCCGAAGACGTGCTCTTTGTATCGGAAAGCGGCGTAAGGGATGCCGGCGATGTCGCACTTCTACGTGCGATCGGCGCCGATGCCGTTCTTGTGGGTGAAGCTCTGATGCGTGCATCCGACAAAAAGGCCAGACTCAGAGAGCTGAAATGCGAGAGCCTGTGAATGTTCTATCAGCGAGGTTGCCAATGACTACAAAAATAAAATTCTGCGGTCTTACAAGGCCCTGTGATATCGAAGCGGTAAACGAACTCCGCCCCGACTATATAGGCTTTGTATTTGCGAAAAAAAGCCGCAGATACGTTACTCCCGAAACTGCCGGGGAGCTGAAAAAACTGCTTGATCCTTCTATCCCGGCAGTCGGTGTATTTGTGAACGAAACGGTAGAAACCGTAGCTCAGCTGCTGAATGAAGGCATCATCGATATCGCCCAGCTGCACGGCAATGAGGATGAAGATTATATTCGGCGGCTTCGAACCTTCACCGGCAAGCCGGTAATAAAGGCATATAAGCTTGAAAACGTATCTGTTGCGGCAGAAACAGTCCCCACCAATATTCTCAACACCGCTCTTTCCTGCTCCGCAGATCATATCCTGCTGGACTCGGGAGCGGGGTGCGGCATAACCTTTAACTGGGAACTGCTCAAAGGGTTCACAAAACCTTATTTCCTGGCAGGAGGGCTTTCGCCCGAAAATGCGGAAGAAGCTGTAAAAATGCTCCATCCGTTCGCACTGGATGTAAGCTCGGGCATAGAAACAGACGGCGTAAAAGACAACGCCAAGATGGCAGCGTTTATCGCTGCCGTAAAAAGAGGAGAACAAACATGACCAATCCCAACGGACGCTTCGGCATCCACGGCGGACAATACATTCCCGAAACACTTATGAATGCCGTGATCGAGCTGGAGGAAGCCTATAACAAATATAAGAACGATCCCGATTTTAACAGGGAACTGAACGAACTTTTCAATGATTATGCCGGAAGGCCTTCACGACTGTATTTTGCGCAGAAGATGACCGAGGATCTCGGCGGAGCCAAAATATACTTAAAGCGCGAAGATCTCAACCATACCGGCGCTCATAAGATCAATAATGTACTGGGGCAGGCGCTCCTTGCAAAAAAGATGGGTAAAACCCGCCTGATCGCAGAAACCGGCGCCGGCCAGCACGGTGTAGCCACAGCTACCGCGGCTGCTCTGATGGGCATGGAGTGTGTGGTCTTCATGGGTGAGGAAGACACGAAACGTCAGGCCCTCAATGTTTACCGCATGCGTCTGCTGGGCGCGGAAGTGATCCCCGTCAAGACCGGAACCGCGACCTTAAAAGACGCCGTATCGGAAGCCATGCGCGAATGGACCTCCAGGATCTCCGACACCCACTATTGCCTGGGTTCGGTTATGGGTCCCCATCCGTTCCCGACTATTGTGCGGGATTTTCAGGCAGTCATCTCAAAAGAGATCAAGGCTCAGATGCTTGAAAAGGAAGGCAGACTGCCCGATGCCGTTTTGGCCTGCGTGGGCGGCGGTTCCAACGCTATAGGTTCGTTCTATCATTTCATTGAAGATAAAAATGTGCGCCTTATCGGCTGCGAGGCGGCCGGAAGAGGCGTTGATACATTTGAGACAGCTGCTACGATCGCAACGGGCAGACTCGGCATCTTCCATGGTATGAAATCCTATTTCTGCCAGGATGAATTTGGTCAGATAGCGCCTGTATACTCTATTTCCGCAGGACTCGACTACCCCGGTATCGGCCCCGAGCACGCCTATCTGCATGATATCGGAAGAGCCGAATATGTGCCTGTAACAGACGACGAAGCTGTAAATGCGTTTGAATATCTTGCAAGGACAGAAGGCATAATTCCTGCCATAGAATCTGCCCATGCTGTTTCTTATGCAATGAAGATCGCCCCCGAAATGGGTAAAGATAAGCTGATCGTGATCACGATCTCCGGCCGCGGCGACAAGGACTGTGCCGCGATTGCCAGATACAGAGGGGAGGATATCCATGAGTAATATCAAAAATGCATTGGCCAACGGCAAAGCTTTCATAGCCTTCATAACCTGCGGTGATCCCGATCTTGAAACTACAGGTGCTGCTGTACGGGCAGCTGTTGCGAACGGTGCGGACCTGATCGAGCTTGGCATCCCGTTCTCCGACCCCACCGCAGAGGGACCTGTGATACAGGGTGCCAACTTAAGGGCATTGCAGGGCGGTGTCGATACAGACAAAATATTCGCATTTGTGAAAGAGCTCAGAACCGATGTAAAGGTTCCCATGGTTTTCATGACTTACGCCAATGTAGTCTATTCCTACGGTACCGTAAAGTTTATTTCCGAATGCCGCGACATAGGTATCGACGGACTTATCCTGCCCGACCTGCCTTTCGAAGAAAAGGATGAATTTCTTCCGACCTGCCGCAAATACGGCATTGATCTGATATCGTTGATAGCTCCCACTTCAGCCAACCGCATCGCGATGATCGCCAAGGAGGCCGAAGGATTCCTCTACGTCGTTTCGAGTCTCGGAGTTACGGGAACACGCAGCGAGATCACTACCGATCTGGCCTCTATCGTAGATGTGGTCAGGGCCAATACGAATATTCCCTGTGCCATCGGCTTCGGCATCTCAACTCCCGAACAGGCAAAAAAAATGGCCGGTCTCTCCGATGGTGCCATCGTAGGCTCAGCCATTATAAAGATCCTTGCAAAATACGGCAAGGAAGCCCCGAAATATGTCGGAGAATATGTGAAGTCCATGAAAGAAGCATTGCTGTAAAGAAAGCCAAATAAAGTGCAGAACCATTACATTTTCGTTAATAAGGTTCTGCACTATTATTATTTGTCTATTTTCGGATGTTGATTATTCTTTGTATGTCGCCGCCAGTTCTTTTACATATTCCTTCGCTTTTTTCAGTACATCATCCGGCCCGGCGATCACCACATGGTCATTCATAGCCATGACCCAGGTCAGGAAATGCCTGCTCATTGCAACAATAACATTTACCTCGAAGAAGTCGTCGCCTGTATCGTGCAATATTACATCGGTGCCGAATCTGTCAAAAATGACATCCGCAAAATCATTTTTGCAGCGCAGCCGCACCGATGTCTCGGGACCGTCATACATTCTGAAACGCTTGCGGGCATAATCTGCAACGTCAAAGCTCCTGAACTCCTTTTTACCTGCTCTCGGACGATCCTCAAGAATGTCGATCCTATCCATCTTATCTACGCGGAAATATTTGATGATACCGGATTCTTCATCGAATGCCACCAGATAATAATTCTCCTCTGCAAGCGTAAGAGCCCAGGGGCTCATCTCGTACAGTTTCCCGTCATGCCTGTACTCCGGGCGTTTCCTGGTATTGAGCTTAAAATATCTGAAACGGATCCTGCGGTTCAGCTCGATAGCTTTATGTATCTCGTCAATGTTATACATTGTCTTCTCATTCTGGGATTTGATACGCTGCGTGACAAAAACCTGATGCTGGAGCTCCCGGGCTTCATTTTTGGATGTGAGTCCCTCGAGCTTTTTGATCAGCTCATTTGATTTCTTTTTCGAAACGAATCTTGCGGATTGCACGGAATCCACGAGCAGCTTTAATTCAGCCAGCTCAAACTGTCTGCTTACAACATGGTAATAGCTGTTGCGCCCGGTTTTGTCCATGACAATATCCACCCCATAATCCTTCAGGGCATTTATATCGTCGTACAAGCTCTTCCGCTCTGCATCGATCCCATATTCCCTAAGCTGTTCAATGATCTCCTCCATCGTGAGGGTATGCATCTCATCGGTATTTTCCAACAGGATTTTCATCAAGTACAAAATCTTGGTCTTTTTCACGCCTTCTCTCATGGTCCGCCTCGTACCTCCCCGTTTATATACTTTCCGCTGCAAAGATATTATAACACGCAGCCCTCATCCTGCAAATAAGTTTAAAAAACGTATACAAAAAAGAAGCTGCAGCATAAGGTTTTGCCCTCTGCTGCAAGCTCCTTTATTGTAGATGTGAACCGCAATCAGTTATTGTCAATTTATTCTTTTACGTTCTCTGCCTTTATATACAGGTCATCATCGGTAATATACCACTTATTTCCCTTTGAATCCTCATATGTATAGCTGACCTCTACCTTATCACCCTTGGAGAGCTTCTCGACTTTCTCAGCCTTTTTTGCGGTTGAAGCAGAGGTATATGTTTTCTTTGATACAGTGACGGTGGTATCATGCACCTGCGCCTCGGGATGTGCGAAATAATCGTCATCCACGGTAAGCTCGCCGATCACGTACCAGATCGAGATTACATTCTTAAAATACTGATTGACCGAACCGATCTTGGACATTACCCAGGTATCTTCCAGCTTGCATCTGCCGGTTCCGTTTGCGGGATCATAGGCATAGAACTGAAGTGTGCCGTTGGCCTTGCGCTTGTAATCGCTGATCAGGATCCCGTGTCTGCCGTTATTGGGATATGTTGTATAAACAACAACTCCTTCGGGATGAACATCCAGCAGATCCGCCAGATACTCGCGGTTGCGTGTATGATACTCTTCGGTTTCCTTATGCAGATAATAATTCTCCCTGTCCTTTTTATCCTTGTCTTCCAGATGATAGAAAGGAGTGCTGTCTGTAAAATATGAATTACAGCTTTCGTAATATCCCTTGGAATCAGGGATCGGATTGCCTCCGATATAGAGGTATCTGAGGTT
>JAGCZE010000068.1 GCA_017960415.1 Lachnospiraceae bacterium | reverse complement strand
CGTTTCCACCGGGCATTCCATCGGGAGGGGTGCCGGGGTTACCGTCGGGAGGATTTCCTTCGGGCGGTTCACCATCAGGCGGATTGCCGGGGTTATTGTCGGCAGTGTTTGTTGAATTTGCGGACGCAAATACTGTAGTATTTTCCGATACGTTGTCTGACAGTTCGGAAGCTTCTTCAACCTGGGTAATGCTATATTCGGAAGCCGACGATTGCACGGCATTCTTTGCGAGTATTCCTGCCGAAGGAATTGCGATTGAAAATGCAGTTACGATTCCTAATGTTTTAATGATTGTTGATTTCTTCATAAGAGATCACCTCCGTTTCTTTTGAGATGATAATAAAACCGTTTTATGGAACCGGTATACACGTAATGTGGAATGTATGTGAAATTAAATGGTCGCATTATATCATGGGATGAGACATACTATTTACAACTCCGGGGATGTAAACTTAACCTGTAAAAAAACATGATGATATGTTATCATATAGGTGTACCTGCAAGCTGTATGGCGGGTGAATATGAACCGGAGTATGAGGACGAGATATGAAAACAGCTTTGAGACTCGGAACAATTGATATTTCTGCCGCACATGGCGGAAAAGGCCTTTTGGGAGATCTGGACGGGGACGGCAGGATGGAGCTTGTGATGGTGCAGGCTGACGGAGATATAGATGACCGCTATGTTCCGCATACTGTGAAATGCGTGACCGCATACCGCCTTACCGGTGAGATGATGTGGCAGTACGGGAACCCGCCGGCAGAACCGGGGGGATTCGGTTCCGATTTTCCGGCACAGATTTATGATATTGACGGTGACGGTTTTCCTGAGATTCTGTGTGTTATCGACGGGAGATTTGTGATCCTTGACGGCAGGATGGGCAGGGTTAAAAAGGATTTTCCTCTCCCGGATCCCGAGGCGCATGATTGTATCATAATAGCAAATCTGAACGTACATGAAAGACCCTGCGATATCATACTGAAAAACAGGTATACAAAAATGTGGGCTCTGAACAGCAATATGGAGCTCCTTTGGACACATGAGGGAAATATCGGGCATTTTCCGTGGGCATATGATATCAATAATGACGGTTATGATGAAGTGATGGCGGGATATGATATGCTGGATCACAACGGACAGCTCATGTGGTCATGCCGCGACCTCGAAGATCATGCAGATTGTCTGTGGACAGGAGATGTGAATGGAGACGGCAGGAAAGAGATCTGTGTCGGCGGAAGCGTGACATGCCTATATGATGCTGAAGGCAATGAGTTATGGCGATACAGCGATTCTATTGAATCACAGCACATTGCTCTCGGACACTTCTTGCCGGAAGAAAAAGGGCTGCAGGTAGCAGGACTCGATCGTATCAGGCGCGGTGACGGGTACAAAGGGCAATGGGACGGCAAAGACGGAATGTTCATGATCGACTCCGAAGGACACGGCATATGGAAGGAAGATAGAAAAACCAAGGGATGGCTGACCATTGTCGACACATTCAGGAACTGGAACGGTGAGGGAAAGGACCATATACTCGCTTACCGTAGAGGCGGCGGAGTTATGCCGGGACTGTATGACGGACGCGGGGTATGTGAAACGGTATTTGACGAAGATGGATACGTTATCCACGCAGACCTGTTCGGACGCGGGATTGAAGATGTTATTGTGTACGGGAATGACAAGGCTGTGATATTTTCCGGAACGGAATATGATCTTTCTGTACCTTCGTCGGGAAAGCCGCTGGAGCAGACAAGAAGGCTATATTCGTCAACGCTTTATCCCGGCGGTAATTATGAATGAAACGGTGGTACAGAAAGGATTTTGATGATGCATGATAACGAAAAGGATCCCTTTCATGGCTGTATGCGCGCATCATAGGAGGAGAAAGCTTATGGGTATGATGAAAAAACCGGTATGTCTTTTATTAGCGACAGTTCTGGTACTGAGCACTTTTACGAGTCTTCCGGTAAATGCGAAGGTCTCGCAGCCCGCGATCAAGCTGAAGAAGATCAATGACGGAACCGGTGTGAAGATCGTGATCACCAAAACAAAAGGCGCAGAAGGTTACTTTGTCTATATGACCAAGCGCAAAGACGCATATAAAAACTACCTTTCGCGCAAGGGTACCGAACAGGTTGAGCTTGCAAATATCAAAAAGAGCGGAAAAAAGGATCGTGAATATGTAATAAACGGCCTTCCTGAGGGAAAATATACCTTCATGGTCGAAGCCTATATGCTTGATTCGAACGGATATCCCGAGCCGAACAAGAGCAAATTCAGCGAGCAGAAGACTGTGAAGATAAAGGCGGCAAAGGCTAGTGGAAATGCGAGCGGATCGGGAGATGCCGGAACGCAGGAAGATGGGCCGGATGACGGAACGCAGGAAGATACAGCTACTTCGGGGAAAAAGTATGATTTTTCTGCTATGAAGACAGGAGATACCATAGAATTCGGCGCATACGAACAAAATGACCTGATGAACGACGGTAAAGAGGCTATCGAATGGACCGTGCTCGGAAAGACAGAGGACAGACTGCTGCTGATCAGCAAATATGTGCTCGATGTGCTGCCTTATAACAGAAAATCCGAAAGTACAAGCTGGGAGAAGAGTTCTCTTCGTAAATGGTTGAACGGATACTTCTATGACACCGCATTTACGGACACCGAGAAAGCCATGATATTACCGACGGAATTAAAGGACCTCGCGAATGCGTTTTATGACCATTCTGTGCCGGGGAATGACACTGTGGATAATGTTTTTCTGTTTTCTTTGGACGATCTGGCCGTGGAACAATATACTTCCATTGATGAGGCCGATATCATGCGCCGCTGCGCCGCAACTCCGTATGCAAGGGCACTGGGGCTGTGGACTGTTGACAGAAGTGACGATCCGGACTGGAATCATAACAAATGGAGTAAATATGCCACACAGGAATATGAGCCTTCATGTGACTGGTGGCTGCGCACGACAGGTTATGCCGACACGGAAGCAGTATGCGTATTATACGACGGAAGCGTCCTGACCGGCGGAAGACAAGCAACCTTAAGCGCAGGGGTAAGACCTGTGATATACGTGAAATTGAAGGAGCAATGATGGCGATGAAGCTGAAAATAACTCGGGAGGTATTTGTTATTATGGGAATAATGGCGGTATTGGGCTCTTTGTTCGGATGCAAAAAGACAGAGGGCAGCGGCACGGATGCGGGCAATGACGGGAACAGCGTGCAGGTCGTGGATTTGGCGGAGGTTGACTTCATTCCCGGATATAATGATATGGCAGGCGAGAGTCACCAGAATTATCTGAGGTATAAGGACGGCGAATGGACTATCAGAAGCATCGACCGGACACCGGATTCACGTGAAGAAGTCACGACGACATATGCCGTCGATACTGCGGCTGTTGCAGAATTTGAGGCCTTCATCAATGAGAATGGCATATGCGGATTGGCCGACCGCAAGGAGAACGACAATTTCATTACCGACTACACTCCCTGGTCATTTACGATCGTATTCGGGAAGGTCGGACAGCGCAAAACCTATAGATTCGGGGAATATCAGGATTACTCTGACAAAGACCTGGAACTGATCAAAGAACTGAAGAAACGTTTTGAAGGGTTGAAAGTTATTCCAAAGTCCAATAAATGGAATTCATTCATACAGGCATCAGACATGTTTTCGGAAGATTTTATGGAATCAGGACGTGGAACACAAGAGGCTAAGAAGAGAAAAACACTATGAAATTAACCGGGCAGATTAATTAACACTTATTAAAATACTTGAAAATGGTAGTGCTTACAATAGTAGGTACTGCCATTTTTTTAGTGTTTCATCCGTATGGGTTCATTACAGAAAAAATATTATAAATATATTTACTACAAAGACAGTATCTGTCCATGCAGGATGATAAGATGAACCTGCGAAAAAGGCAAGAGCGCATAACCTCCCTTTGCGATGATCGACATTGGCAGATAAGCCTTGTTTCTACTTAGTCGAAAAATATTATAGTATATGTAATGGACATATTCTGTCCTTGTAGGATAAGCCATTTACCATTTTACCAAAAGTCCTATGACATTTGTCAAAACTATTGCAAAAGTCATAGGACTTTTGCTATAATATTTACAAAAGTCCTATGACTTTTTGTATCGACGGTTCCGAACGGTTCCGGAGTGCTGTTTCGGAGATGATTTCGGAGATGATTGATTCTGGTTGGTTCTGGTTAGTACTGATTATATCGGAGGTTCTGATCATGTACAGAGAGATAATGCAAGATTTGACCAAGTGGAAAGGAAATTCCCGCAGAAAGCCCTTGCTATTGAGCGGAGTCAGACAGTGCGGAAAAACATACATTGTCCGGGAATT
>JAGCZE010000067.1 GCA_017960415.1 Lachnospiraceae bacterium | reverse complement strand
TACAGAAGGACTTAAGACCATGTCCGATTTTAAAAATGACCTGAAGCTGCTGGACGATATCGAACTTTATGTGCTCGATATGGACGGCACCTTTTATCTGAGTGAGGATATCATCCCGGGTTCGCTTGAATTCCTGCGCGCGGTCGAAGACTGCGGCAAGAGATGGATGTTCTTCACGAACAATTCGTCAAAGGACAAGAGCCTTTATATTAAAAAGCTTGCGAAGATGGGCTGTGAAGTAACCGAAGACATGATCTTTACCTCGGGTGACATCATGATCGAGTTCCTGAAGAACGAGAGACCGGGAAAGTCAGTATTTGTCCTCGGTACTCCGCCTCTTGTGGAAAGCTTTGAAAAAGCAGGCATCGATGTAAGACAGGAACTTAATTCAACGGCAGACATCGTTGTGGTCGCTTTTGATATGACACTGACATATGAAAAGCTGGAGCATGCCTGTACGCTGATAAGGAACGGCGCGACTTATATTGCGACGCATCCCGATATCAATTGTCCGGTGACAGGCGGATTTATTCCGGATTGCGGGGCTTTTATAGCGGCTATCAATCTTTCTACAGGTAAAACACCGAAGATACTCGGAAAACCCTATCCCGAAACAGCGGATATGATCGAACTTGTGACCGGGGTACCACGTAAAAAGATCGCAGTTGTCGGAGACAGGCGGTATACCGATGTGGCCTGCGGAGTAAAGAACGGCGCGAAAGGAATCCTCGTGCTTTCGGGGGAAACCCAGTTTGAGGATATTGAAAAGTCTGATGTAAAACCGGATTTTGTATTTGAAAGAATTTACGATATCGGAGAGAAACTTTATTAAATGGATAAAAAAATCGAAACTTACAAAGATAATTTCATGAAGCATCTTCGTACGATCAACCTGCATAAGAAGATTGTTCTGAAGCATTGCATAAAGGCAGGAATTCCGATTCAGGGTCTGCTTCATGATCTTTCGAAATACACCCCCAGCGAATTTTACTACGGCATTAAGTATTATTCCGGGGAGAGGAGTCCCAACGAAGGAGAACGGGAGGATTACGGATATTCACTTGCGTGGATGCATCATAAGGGCAGGAACAAGCATCATTTTGAATACTGGACCGATTATAACATTCAGGCGAACAAGATGATGCCCGTAAAAATGCCTTTAAAATATGTGATTGAGATGTTCTGTGACAGGGTCGCGGCCGGGAAGGTTTATAAAGGCGATGCTTATACGGATGCAAGTCCTTATGAGTATTTTGACAAAGGCCGTACCAGAAGGACAATCCATCCGGAAACCAGCGATTTTCTTGAAAAACTGCTCAAGATGCTGGCAGAACAGGGAGAAGACCTGACATTTGCTTATATCAGGCATTACAGAAGGACACATAAAGACTATTGAGAGGAAGACGATTTACCGACAGATACATAAAAGGATAATTGAGTGGAAAACGATTTGCAAGCAGATACATAAGGACTTCTGAGGGAAATACGATGAAATATTCGGATAAACTGAACGGTTACTGGGAAGAAGGTTATCATTTTTATTTTGAGATAAGGGATGAAAAGCTGACTGTACGTGAATACAGACGCAAGATCACTCTTGAGACAACTATTTCCTATGATGCGGACAGCGTTGAAGCAGGTCTGAAAACTCCCATAAAACTTGAGGATAACGTTCTTTCATACGGCGGAAGCAACAATCCGATGTCCTGGTTTGAAGAGTTTTACTTCGAAGACGGTTTTATCAAGCTTGTCGAAGGCTATTCATTTATGGACCGGAAAGATCCGTATACGATGAAAAAAGTGGAGCGCGGGCCTTTTGACCATATTATCATACGTGATGACGAGTTCCTTGACAAGCTTCAGGGAGTATGGCTGCAATGGTCCATCTCAGGCGATTACAGCAAGGGAAAGAGGACCGAACTTTACATCGACGGGAACGTATTTCATTGGAGACTGCATTCGGGCAAGTTTCATGTCATAAGTTACGACAGGGATTATGACAGGGACAGTGTATATCTGGTTCCTTGGGATCTGACCGAGAGTGATTTTTCGAGTTGTACTCGATTTACCGTAGAACCGTATATGCTGACAACCAACGAAATGATATATGATGTGAGTACTCCTTTGTCCGTATTCGCAAGGGAAGAAAATATCGATAAGATCGAGGTTCCCGAAGGCGCGAAGGCCGGATACACGAGTGTGATGGGACCGATCGCGACAAATGTACAGCCGGGCGGAGTTTTCGGGACGCCGGGTTTTGCCGGACCGACTATGTTTGACTTTGTCAAAATGACGCAGACTCAGAATAATCCTATGAGTCAGAATACTTCATCCGGATCTGATGTAACTGAGGTAAATAATGTAACGGGCGGCGGAAATCAGGATTATCATACCGGATTGGTAAACGCGTTATATACAAAGGCTGAGGAAAATGAAGAGGATTATGAGAAACCTGAGTTTATCCCGGTCCAAAAGGAAGGCGACAATCCGAGAAGGCTGGCAAAGCCTTTTAAATGCAGGAAGTGCGGGCAGGAATTTACGGATACGCTTCCGAGGTTTTGTCATAATTGTGGGTGGCCGCTGTAGGTAATAACACCTCATCCGGCTGCTTCGCAGCCACCTTCCCCTCAAGGGGAAGGCAAAAAAACAGCCTGTACAGCCTTCCCTTCAAGGGGAAGGCAGAAAAAAACAGCTTGTACAGCCTTCCCCTCAAGGGGAAGGTGGCTGCGAAGCAGCCGGATGAGGTGTGAACACATAAGAAAAGTTAAAATTTAATTTCAGGAG
>JAGCZE010000066.1 GCA_017960415.1 Lachnospiraceae bacterium | reverse complement strand
GGTAATAATGTTATCCCGCAGCAGGATATTAAACAGGATAGCAGACAGTAAGATCATGAATTTACTGGTGAAGGCAAGTTTCAATACGTATTGCTGGCATCTTTTCGGACTGATGATCCTTAGTACATTCCCTTTGAATTTTAACAGCGTCTGGCTTATGTTACTGTTTGCTGCGGTAATGACAGGATTAGGGATAGTGTCCTATTATCTGATCGAAAGGCCTGTCAGTGACCGGCTGAGGAAATTTCAGTCGAAAACTTGATACTCCGGGCCCTGTTCACAGAACGGGTAATTTGCCAGGGCTGATGGATATATGTTAGGATGAGCACATATACGGACAGGAGAGAAAAATGGCTGAATTTGTTTTAAATGGAATAGCGATAAAGGGTGTATCGTGTGCGGTTCCCAAGAACAAAATCGAGATGACGGATTATTATGACAAATTCGGAAAAGAAAACGTTGATAATGTCATAAAAATGACCGGTGTCAGATCATCTTACAGAGCTCCCGAGGAGCAGACCGCTTCTGACCTCTGTTTTGTAGCTGCGAGAAATCTGATCCGGAGTAAGGATATCGATCCCGCCGGGATCGGTGCCCTGGTATTCATATCGCAGACTCCTGACTACAGACTTCCGGCAACAGCATGTGTTCTTCATAAGCGGCTCGGGCTGTCTGAAAACTGTATGGCCTTTGATGTAAATCTGGGATGTTCCGGCTGGGTTTACGGGGTGAATATTGTCGGATCATTAATGCAGACATCAAATATAGACAGAGCATTGCTTCTGTTCGGAGATACAAGCATCAGAACGGTGTCACCCGAGGACCGGGCTGCAGTAATGCTGTTTGGAGAAGCCGGATCAGCCACCCTTCTGCAAAAGGACCCGGCTGAGATCATAAAGGGCGAACTGCTTACCGACGGGGAAGGTTTTAAGACGATCATCATGCCCTCCGGAGCCTATCGCAACAGAAACGGCAATCCCGAGAGGATCAAACAGCCTGACGGAACGATCTGTTCTGATTATGACGGACGCATGAATGGTACGGACGTATTTTCGTTTACTATTTCCCAGGTTCCGAAACTGATAAAGAATTTCACGCTTCGAGAGGGAGGGGCCGACGGGTACGATGCCCTCATACTGCATCAGGCAAACCTTTATATAATGCAGCAGATAAGCAGAAAGACTAAGATTCCGATGGAAAAGATCCCGGTATCGATCGACCGTTACGGAAATACGAGCGGGACATCCATTCCCATTACTGTCTGTGATGCTTACGGGAAAACAAGCGGTGAGAAAAAGCATCTCCTGTTCAGCGGGTATGGGATCGGGCTGTCATGGGGCGTTGTTGATGCATCGATTGAAAGTGATGATGTCCTCCCGATAGCCGTTACGGATGAGTATTATACCGAAGGCGGGCCGGATTAACCTGATGTGATATAATGAACCCAGGCATTCTAGAGGTGAAAGCACTATAAAAGCAGATGAGGAGAATTCGGATGAGTGATCAGGAAAAGATAGCATTGTTAGAAGATGCATTTGAGCTGGACGAGGGAACATTAACTCCCGATATAGAGCTTGATGATCTTGATTGTTGGGATTCAATGGCAAAACTTACATTGATCGTGCTGATGGATGAAGAGTGCGGAAAGACACTCAAGAGTAACGATATTAAGAAGTTTATTACTGTTCAGGATATTCTGGATTATATGGATTGATGCGGATCCGCACATTAACAACCGATTATCTTGAGTCGCATTGCTATATTGTCATCGAAAACGATCATGCAATAGTGATAGATCCCGGAGATACAGATCCGGTAAGAGAAGCACTGCTTGAAGAGGCAGTAACCGTTGATCTTGGTATAGTGACGCACGAACATTGTGATCATATCTACGGATGCACGTCGATAAGGGATGAATTTCATTGCAGAGTGATCGCATGCAGAAAGTGCGATGAAAATATGCGCGACAGCCGCCGGAATTCTTCACGTTATTTTGACGCATTTGTCGGAGTTCAGACAAAGATCAGTTCTGACAGACTGAGGAGCATGCCTCCGTTTACAACATTTGCCGATGATGTGTTTGACGGAGAACTTACGGCAGAATGGATGGGTCACAACCTGTATATACGGGAGACCCCCGGGCATTCTCAAGGCAGTGTATGCATCATACTGGATAATACAATAATGTTTTCAGGTGACACACTTTTGAAGGATGATGATACGGAAACCAAATTTTCAGGGGGTAGCGAAGAACAGTTCCAAACAGTAACGATGCCGTGGATAAGAAGTCTTCCATCCGGTCTGACAGTGTATCCGGGACACGGAGAAAACTTCATATTAGGTGAAAGGTTAGAGACTTTATCAAGGAAAGAGCAATAAGGAGAGCAAACGGATAATATGTTGGATTTCAGCGGTAAAAAGATACTGTTGGTCGGTGCGTCATCCGGAATAGGAGCCGCAGCCGCCCAAAAGCTTGCTGATCAGGGAGCAGATGTGATCCTCATCGCGCGAAGAGAACAGGAATTGATCCGGATATGCGGATCTATCGGCCGGGATAAAGCATCATATTATATCGCCGATGCTTCCGATACCTCGCTAATAGAAGATATAGTCAGGAAGATCGTCTCCGAACACGGGAAACTGGACGGAATGGTATACACCGCAGGAATCGTCGATGATGTACCTCTGAAATTTCTTGACCGTACCAGGCTGCTGAAGACATTTAATGTTAATTATTTCAGTTTTGTGGAATTTGTAAGACAGGTCAGCCGGAAAAACAATTACAATCCCGGGATGAGGATAGTATCGGTCTCATCCGTTTCTTCCCTGATAGGCGAGAAGGCACACACCTCATATGCAGCATCAAAGGCGGCAATGGATGCTACTGTCCGTTGTCTTGCCAAGGAGTTGTGGGATAAGGGAATAGCACTGAATACTGTTCAGCCCGGGATGATACGGACCCGTTTATATGACGAATTTGTTGAGAAGACCGGCAGCGACGGAAGTGCCAATGAAGCACTTATGAGGAACCAGTATGCAGGTATCGGTGAACCGGAAGATGTTGCCAATGCTATTGCATTTCTGCTTTCAAAGGAGGCCCGGTATCTGACGGGTATCTCTCTGCCGATCGATGGCGGCGCTCTGACGGCCTCATCTTCATAGGCTGTTTGTGCTATCATAGTGTATGAAACGACCGGAGGTTAAGATGGAAGATATAAGAAGTGTTATCCTGGATTTTGTGGAAAGAGATTATAAGCTCCCCGAGGATGTCGATTATGATTCTTTTGACTTTGTAGAGAACGGGTATGTCGATTCGATGGGTATGGTTCAGTTTGTAGCGATACTTGAGGATGAGTTTGACATTGAATTTTCCAAGGAAGAACTTTTATCAGCTGAATTCCGGACCGTCGGCGGCCTTGAGAAGATGATCAGGGTTAAAACAGAAAAATAAAGGGCCGGGATTGTAATGCTGAAGTCAACGATCAAAGGAATACGTATCGCAGGGATATCCGGTGCTCTTCCCGGGAAAAAAGTAGATAATACGGAATATGCATCCGTATTTGATGAGGACACCTTAAGAAAGACAATAGAATCGACGGGTGTTCAGTCGACTTATCATTCCGTGGAAAAGCAGACTGCGTCAGATCTGGCTTATGTTGCTGCCGATAATCTTCTTAAGACTAAGAATATCGATCCGTCCGAGATAGGGATATTGCTGTTTGTCTGTGCACATCACGATTATATCGCGCCGGCTACCGCCTTTGTTCTGCAGAAACAGCTGGGAATACCGGAAGACAGTATAGTTTATGATATTAATCTGGGTTGTTCGGGATTTATATACGGGCTTCAGACCGGAGCTTCCATGCTCCTTACTTCCGATACCCGTAAAGCACTTATTCTTTTCGGTGATTCCAGTTCGAGAGTAGTGTCACCGGATGATACGTCGCGTCTGCTGTTCGGAGATTCAGGGGCGGCAGTATTGCTGGAAAAAACGGCGGACGAATCGGATATCATGACATTCGGACTTAAAAGTGACGGTACAAGATATAACGAGATCTATGTTCCTGCAGGCGGAGTCCGGCACCCGAACGGATCACATGAACTGAAGATGGAAGAGGATGGACATAAAAGATCTGATTATCATTCCCATATGAACGGTACGAACGTATTTGTTTTTTCGGTTACGGATGTTCCGGATCTTGTACGTGAGTTCATGGCCGACCGGTCGATCACACCGGATGATGTTGATATGCTCTTTATGCATCAGCCGAATCTTTTTATCATCAAAAACCTCCTCAAGAAATTAAAGTTTCCGGCGCAGAAGGCTCCGATGACTATTGATAAATATGGTAATACCAGTGCGGTTTCCATTCCTATAACGATGTGTGACCGATACGGGGAGGACAAAGACGGAAAGAAAAATGTACTTATGCTCGGATTCGGCATAGGGCTGTCGTGGGGAGCAGCATATGCTGCCGTAGATACGGAGGATATTTTGCCGGTTATTTTTTCAGATTATTATTTTGAGGATGGGCTTCTGGATGATTGAGATATACGGACTGGTCAATAAGCATATTGTAGTTACCGGAGCTTCGTCCGGGATCGGACGGGAAACCGCTGTTCTTCTGAGCAGGTACGGAGCGAGAGTATCTCTTGTTGCCAGAAGAGAGGAAGCTCTCAGGGAAACGCTGTCCCTGATGGAAGGGGACGGACATCACTATTATTGCTGTGACCTGTCGCAGACTGATGAGATAAGTGGTCTGGTCAGTACTATAGTAACGGATTCCGGCCCTGCGGACGGGTTCATTCATTGTGCAGGGATCGGTGCTAATCTTCCCATCTCTCTCACCAGGACCGATACAATAGATTCCCTGATGAGGACAAATTTCTACTCTTTTGCAGAGTTTATCCGGCTATTATCAAAGAAGAAAAACAGCAATTCCGGCGCGAGTTATGTCGGGGTCAGTTCTGTCGCCTCCATAAAAGGAGATAAGTCACAGGGAGCATATGCGGCAACCAAAGCTGCGATGAATGCTTATGTACATCCTGCCGCGAAGGAACTGGCAGCAAAGGATATCCGGGTCAATACGGTGGCATTTGGCGTGATCAGGACAGAAGCATACCGGAAATTTCTGGAAGACGGTGGACAGGATTCTGCTCTGCAGAACCAGTTCCTCGGATACGGAGAACCGTCAGATGCAGCTAATCTGCTCGTTTTCCTTGTAAGCAAAGCATCCAGACTTATCACGGGAACAACGATCATATGTGACGGCGGATATACATCCTGAGATCTGATGATCATATAGGAGGAATAATTGAGATGAATAGTATATTAGCAGATCTGTTTTATCAAAATGCGGCACTGAATCCCGACAGGGAAGCGGTCTGGTGTGACGGAAAGTCCGTAAGTTACAGTGAAATGGCCGGCCTGGTCAGCCGTTACTCCAATCTCCTTATAAGTCTCGGGATCAGATACGGAGATCATATTGCTATTCCGATGAACAACAGTATCGAATCTGTTGCCCTCTTTTTCTGCGCAGCCGATATGGGTGTCTGTGTTGTTCCTCTTAATCCGTCGCTTCCGCTTGAGGCTGTCAGGACAGCTATGAAGGCGGGAGATATCGATCATGTTATTGCACGGAAGAACTTTTTTGCCGATTGTGAAAAGAACGGCGGACTGGAGATTCCGGGGGCAAAGATCTGTCTTGATCAGGAATATCCCGGCACTGTACCCTTTGAAAAGATAAATGAGATGTCTTCCGAGCGTCCGGTCATCAGTTATGAAATAGACGGATCCGAAAGCCTGATCCTTACCATGACTTCCGGTTCGACGGGAACGCCCAAGCCGATCGATATCAGCCAGAAGAATAAATATGACCGGAGCATGGCGCATGTCAGGGTCTACGGGATTACTAAGGAAGACCGTATACTGGCTGCTACCCCGTTATACCATTCCCTGGCGGAAAGACTCGTAATTCTTCCTTTGATCATCGGGGCGACAGCTGTTCTCCTGCCCAGGTTTACTCCTGCCATCTGGCTCAGATGTGCTGAAGAACAACATCCTACTTTTACTATTGCCGTTTCAGCTCAGCTGGCGCAGATCCTGGAATTGCTCAAACAGCCGGATGCACCCGCCATAAGGAGTTTCAGGAGTATAGTATCTTCATCCGCGCTTCTTGAGAGCCGGGTAAAATATGAGCTTATCGACCTGTTGAAATGCGAATTCCATGAAATGTATGGAGCATCTGAGGTCTCAACTGTTACGGATATATGTTTCCAGGATGCAAAAGATAAACAGAATTCAGTCGGAAAACCTTTTGATGAGGCACAGATCAAGATCCTTCGCGATGAGAGTGAATCGGATTTTGATACTGAATGTGCCCCGGGTGAAATAGGAGAGATAGCGGTCAAATCAAAACTACAGTGCAAGGGTTATTACAGACAGGAAGAAATGATGAAGGCCGCAATGTTCGGAGACTATTTCCGGACAGGTGATCTCGGATATCTTGATGAAGACGGTTATCTGTATTTTTCC
>JAGCZE010000065.1 GCA_017960415.1 Lachnospiraceae bacterium | reverse complement strand
TTACGGCGGATTACCGATCCAGATCGGCTACTGCAACGGTTGGAATAAGAAACTGAATGCGGTAGAGTATCACCGTGCCAGCGAGATCAATGTTGCGCAGACCGATGCGGTCCTGCTTCTCGGAGACGAGAGAGATATTGAGGATGATTTTACATATGACACTTCCAAAATAGAAGCATTTAAGGTTCCTGCCGGAACAGCAGTAGAAGTATACGGAACAACACTGCATTATGCTCCCTGCAACGGCAGCGACGAAGGTTTCAGGGTAGGTATCATCCTTCCTCGCGGAACCAATGCTGATCTTACTTCGAAGAATTCTCTTATCCCCGAAGATAAGCTTCTTACGGCTGAAAATAAGTGGCTGATCGCTCACAAGGACGGCGGATGCGGCGACGGTGCGTTTGTAGGCTTAAAGGGCGAGAATGTGGAAATATGATGTGAACAGGAGGAAGAATAATGCTTTATATAGGCGTAGATCTCGGTACTTCGGCTGTTAAACTCCTTCTCATGGAGGGCAGCGGAGCTATCAAAAAGATCGTATCAAAGGAATATCCGTTATATTTCCCGAATCCGGGATGGTCGGAGCAGAAGCCCGAAGACTGGTGGGAACAGGTTGTAGCCGGTATCAAGGAACTTACTGCGGAATGTGACAAGTCGCAGGTGGCAGGTATCAGCTTCGGCGGCCAGATGCACGGACTTGTGATCCTTGACGACAATGATAATGTTATACGTCCCGCAATCCTTTGGAATGACGGACGTACACAGAAACAGACCGATTATCTGAATAATGTGATCGGCAAAGACAAGCTTGTTGAAATGACTGCAAATATTGCATTTGCGGGATTTACAGCACCCAAGATCCTTTGGGTAAAGGAAAACGAACCCGGGAATTTTGCGAAGATCAGCAAGATCATGCTTCCGAAAGATTTTATCGCATATAAGCTGACAGGATCTTTCTGTACAGATGTTTCGGATGCTTCGGGCATGCTTCTTCTTGATGTAAAGAACCGCTCATGGTCAAAAGAGATGCTCGACATCTGCGGTGTCACCGAGGACAAGATGCCAAAGCTCTATGAGAGTTATGAGACTGTAGGAACATTAAAACCCGAGATCGCTGCAGAGTTCGGTTTCGGTCCCGATGTAAAGGTAGCGGCCGGCGGCGGAGATAACGCTGCGGCAGCTGTTGGTACCGGAACGGTAGGAGACGGAATGTGCAATATCAGCCTCGGAACTTCGGGAACCGTCTTTATTTCAAGCAAGGAATTCAGCAAGAACGATAATCCTGCGATCCATCTGTTCTGTCATGCGGACGGCAGCTATCATCTTATGGGATGTATGCTGAGTGCTGCTTCATGTAACAAGTGGTGGATGGATGAGATCATCGGTACGAAGGATTACGGCGCTGAGCAGAAGGATATTTCCGATGACAAACTCGGACGTAACCATATTTACTTCATGCCTTACCTGATGGGTGAGCGTTCACCTCACAACAATCCCGATGCGCGTGCTGCATTCATCGGTATGTCGATGGATTCCTCGCGAGCCGATATGACACAGGCTGTTCTTGAGGGTGTTGCATTCGGTCTGCGTGATTCCGTAGAGGTTGCGAAAGCCTGCGGCATCAAGCTCACACGTACCAAGATTTGCGGCGGCGGTGCCAAGAGTCCTCTTTGGAAGAAGATCATCGCCAATGTTATGAATCTGAAGGTAGATGTGATCGAAAGCGAAGAAGGTCCCGCTCTCGGCGGCGCAATGCTCGCAGCGGTTGCCTGCGGTGAATATGCATCGGTTGAAGAAGCTGCATCAAAGCTCGTTAAGGTTATCGATACCGTTGAGCCCGATCCAGAGATCGCAGCAAGATATGAAGAGCAGTACAGGAAATTCGTAAAGCTCTATCCGATGCTGAAAGAATTCTATTGAAAAGCAGATTTTTTAAAAGGAATTCACTGAAAAAACAGTTGTTTAATATACCGAAATATGTTATTTTTGTATGTAGTTAAGGCTGTTCTGCGTCGATGATTTAAAGCCGCAGACGGGTCTGACAAAAAAATCTAAAAGGAGAAGATTATGATCGATCTTGAGAAAGTAAAAAACATTCCTGACGTGAAGCTCGGAATCATCGCCGTTAGCAGCGACTGTTTCCCTATCGCGCTTTCCGAAAAGCGCCGTGTAGCTATCAAGGCTGCTTACAAGGGTGATCTCTATGAATGCCCCGTAACTGTTGAGAACGAGTTGGATATGGAAAAGGCAGTTGCTGATGTCAAGAAAGCAGAGTGCAATGCTCTGGTAGTATTCCTCGGCAATTTCGGACCCGAGACTCCCGAGACACTCATTGCCAAGAACTTCGACGGCCCTTGCATGTTCGTTGCTGCAGCAGAAGGCGACGGCGACATGATCAACGGCAGAGGCGATGCATACTGTGGTATGCTCAACTGCTCATACAACCTTGGCATGCGTCATCTTAAAGGCTATATTCCCGAGTATCCCGTAGGAACAGCAGACGATATCGCAAAGATGATCGCTGATTTCGTTCCGGTTGCCCGCGCTATCATCGGTGTTAAAAACCTGAAGATCATTACTTTCGGTCCGAGACCTCAGGACTTCTTTGCATGTAACGCACCCATCAAGGGTCTCTATGAGCTCGGCGTTGAGATCGAGGAGAACTCGGAGCTTGATCTTTTCGTAAGCTATAAAGAGCATGAGAATGATCCCCGTATCCCGGAAGTATGCGAGGATATGAAGAAGGAAATGGGCGAGGGCAAGTACTACGAAGAGCTCAATGCACGTATGGCACAGTTCGAGCTTACATTGCTTGACTGGGCTGAGAAGCATAAGGGTGCTCGCAAGTATGTTGCATTTGCTGACAAGTGCTGGCCTGCATTCCCCGAGACATTCGGATTCGAGCCCTGCTACGTTAACAGCCGTCTTGCTTCACACGGAATCCCCGTATCATGCGAAGTTGATATCTACGGAGCTCTTTCGGAGTATATCGGCTCATGTATTTCGGGCGATGCAGTTACTCTGCTTGATATCAACAATTCAGTTCCTCAGTATATCTATGACGAGGATATCAAGGGCAAGTACGATTACTGCCTGACCGATACATTCATGGGCTTCCACTGCGGCAATACACCTTCATGTAAGATGTGCGCAGACCGTGCTATCAAGTATCAGCTGATCCAGCACAGACTTC
>JAGCZE010000064.1 GCA_017960415.1 Lachnospiraceae bacterium | reverse complement strand
TATCTGAATATTTATGAAAAACTCGTAAACGAGCTTGCGCAGCTCCTCGTAAAATATGAAAGATACGGTGAAGTGACAGATATTTGCGGAAAAGCCGCAGCTCTCGATCCGCTTGATGAGAATATCAATTATTATCTGGTGCTGGGCCTGTACAAATCCGGCAACCAGCATAAGGCAATAGAGCAGTACAAGCGCATTACCGATGTTTATTACAATGAATTCGGAATAGATTCGCCAGAGCGTTTTCAGAAGCTGTTTGATGAGATCACATCCCATCAGAGCGGTTACGAAGCCGATCTGAAATCGATCCAGGATGACCTGTATGAGAAAAATGCCGAGAAGGTGGCTTATTACTGTGATTACTCGGTATTCCAGCATTTTTACAAGGTTCAGTCCAGAAGCTGCGAACGTAACGGAATGTCGATCTTCCTGATGCTCGTTACGATAAAGAACAAGGACAAGCTTTCGGATGATAAGGAACTGGTAAAGCAGGCGATGGACAGGATGCAGGGAGTTATTTCCCAAGCATTGAGAAGCAGCGATATCTTCTCGCGTTACAGCTTCAATCAGTTTATAGCGATGCTGCCGACCGCATGCTATGAGAACAGTCTGCTGATCGGAGAGCGTGTATTGAAAAGATTTGATGCGGTCAGACCCGTGCTGAAGGTCAGCGTGAGCTTCGCGGTAAAATATCTGGAACCTCAGATGTATGACAAGAGTGATGAATTCTAGGTTTTTCCCGGACAGACTGCAACTCGAAAAGAAAAAAGCAGCTGAAACGCCAGAACAAAATCAAAAGAAAAAAGGGATACTTCTCATCACGGCCTCATGACCGTTATGAAAAGCATCCCTTATATTTTTAGGTTTATTCGAGCAGGCCCTCGTCGCGCAGCTTCTTCTCATAATCTTCGAAAATGAACGAAAGAACAGGCGCAACACCTACAAGCTCACAACCGTAAAGGATCGAGCCGTCTTCGAGTTTTTCCTTGCGGATAAGCTTGATGACCGTGAAGAGCTTCGCATCCTCATCGCCGAGCTGTATGCAGGCATTAAAATAATAATCAAGCGGGAAATCGCTCGAGGAGATAAAACCGATTCCGCCTTTTGAAATATCGGTTACATGGATCGGAGCTTCAACTCCTTCGATCTTCTCATGATCCTGTCTGAATAATGAGGATATTTCAAGCGTCAGAGTAACAGGCAACCTTTTGAATTTCCTTTTTTCTTCGGTAATCGTCTTATTCATAAACGTGTAAACCTCCATAAAATATATGTGCGGAATGAACCGACATTACATTCTGTGTATAGGATAGCATATTTATATAAAAAAGTCACGCATTTTTAACTTATTCGATATATCAATATATTTCGGTCTGTTTCAATCGTATGAAGACGGAACTGTGGTTACCACATCCGGGATATAGTCGAGGATATATCTGTAATAATCGTTTAACAGGATGTTCTTTGATATCGCGAATTTGTTCTTTACTATTTTGCTCACATTGTCTATGTAGCCCTCGGGTAGCTCGACATCCGCAAGCATCGTAACCTCGTGGGTCTTTGAATTGTATTTGCAGATATCGGTAATAAAGCTCTGATTTCCGAAGATGACAAGAGCCGGTGCATCCGAAAGGATATCACTTCCGGGGAACAGCCTGGAATCATATTCAAGGCCGAAAAGATTGGAAAGTGTGGGCATCATGTCTATGCTTGAGGAGTATTTATCTATAATGATCGGCTCCTCTATTTTCGAATTCCAGATCACAAAATTATTACGGTGCAGTTCGAAATTCCGTTCCACATGTTCTCCGGCCAGTTCATCGATGGAATCGTCGCTCAATCCGTAGGGATAGTGGTCGGCGCCGAATGCGATCACGGTATTATCGAGTTTTCCGGCCTTGTCCAGTTCCTCAATCAGGTATTCCAAAGCCTTGTCAAGCTCAACATGGCAGGCAATATAGGCTCTTCCCTCTTCGCCGTAGGGCAGGGAGGCGACGGCATCTTTATTTTTACGTGCGATGAAATTATCGTTAAAACCGTATTCAAGATGTCCGCTGACTGTCATATAGTAAACATGAAAATGCTCATCATTGATGAACTCCGGAATTGTTAGTTCCATCATCTCAAGATCGGACTCGGGCCAGGTGTCGGTAATTTTCAGACCTTTTCGCTTTGCTTTGTATACATAACCCATATTCGGATGGGTCTCGTCACGTCCGTAATAGGTGTAAGAATGGTCGTGATATGCGCGGCAGGTATAACCGAGTTTCAGGAACTGCCATCCGAAACAGAAGGGAAGGGCGTTGTCCTTTGAACGTTTGAAACTGTTGGTATTGTAAGGAAGAAGCCCGACGCATTCCACATATTCGCCGTCGCTGGTGCTTGTATACCATACAGGATTATAATAGTTCGTAAATACAAATCCCGAATGCGTGAGCTTGTACAGAGTAGGAGTCACGTTTTCATCGACGGCCCAGGGAGAATAAGCCTCACAGGTAAGATAAATGAAATTGTAGCCTTTGAACATGCCGGTATATTCATTTTTCTTTGTGGGCTCTGATGTCGCAAAATATTCGTGCAGGCTCTTTATCTCTTTATTTTTTTCCTGTTCCGCAAGAGAAGCAAAATCGATGTCCAGCACATTCGGTGATGTGTCGATGGGCGTAGGAGTCGGTGAAGGAACAGGGGTCGGAGTCGGAGACACTTCAGGCCTTCGCGTAGGTTCGGGAGTTGGGGAAAGTGTGGGCACCGGAGTCGATGCGGGTTCTTTGGACGGGAATCCGTTCAGATCCGACAGATTCATGTTATCGGTTTCGTAGATATCCGTACCGTCATTTGACGAAAACAACGTATTTTTCACATCGAGACCGGCCGAGGTTATCAGACCGAGCTTCTCAACAGAAAGATCAAGGACAAAATCCTTATGATAGAGGTCGTAAGGCGTGTTGGGGCCGGTACCGGAGAAGATCAGCGAATAAACCATGAATGCATAGAGCATCATGGAGAATGAGATCAGGGCGGCCCTGATCAGGGGAGTGGGGATCCGGTAGGGTTCGCCGGCAGAAGCCCCGGATAAACCGACTGCGATAAATCCGTATCGACACATAAGAATGACCGCTGCGGCAGGTAATGCGGCCAAAAGAAGCAGCCGGGGTGCGGACGCTGCGATGCCGTGCAGGGCTTCTTTCCAGAATTCGGTTGCATCTCCGGCATTCTGAGTGACTGAATAAACCGAAATAAATACTTTGAAAATATTGTAATACACAGTCTGAAGGCAGAAATAAAGGATCGTTACGGTCATG